>JBKQJQ010000396.1:0-12920 GCA_052147875.1 Solirubrobacteraceae bacterium
TCCATCAGCCCGATGGCCCAGCGATGATCTGCCAGGACCTTGCGGGCGGAGATCGCCCGCTGTCGCATCGCCGCTCTCCAGTCGATGTCGCGGGGGGGCAAGCCGATTTCGCCAAACACGAAGTCGATCATGCCGTCCAGGAGGTCGTCCTTGTTGGCGACATGGTTATACAGAGACATCGCCTCGACGCCGAGCGCGTCGCCGAGCTTGCGCATGCTGAGCGAGCTGATTCCGCTCTCGTCTGCGAGGGCGACGGCGGCGCGTAGCACCCTCTCTCGGTTCAGCGGATCTCGCGGCTTGACGGCCGGCATGTGCTGCGTCGCCATCAGATTCCTTCGCGTCGGGGCTTGACAGACTTACGCCGTAAGCGTACTGTACTTACATCGTAAGTCTACACTCAACTGCACCGGAGAACATCATGCGACCGCTGAGCACCGCCACCATCCCGCCCCCTTACCCGATCCGCGTCGAGGGCCACCTGGAGACGCCCTCGCGCTGGTCTTGGCTGTTCAAATGGGCGCTCGCCGTGCCCCACGTCCTGATACTTGCCGCCCTGTGGCTGGCGTTCGTGGTCAGCTCGCTCGCTTCGTCTGTCGCGCTCGCCGCCACCGGCCGCTACCCGCGCTCGCTGTTTGACTTCAACGTCGGGGTCATGCGCTGGTCCTGGCGGGTGGTGTTCTACGCCTACGGCGCCAACGGCACCGATCGCTACCCACCGTTCACGCTTCACGACGTGCCCGACTACCCGGCCCGCCTGCAGGTGGCCTACCCCGAGCACCAGCGCCGGGGACTGCCGCTGATCGGCTGGTGGCTGGCCGCGATTCCGCAGTACCTGATCGCCGGAATGTTCGTCGGCGGAGGTTTGCTCGGTTTCATGGGCGGGAGTAACGGGATTGGGCTGATCGGCCTGCTCGTGCTGGTCGCCGCGGTCGTACTGCTGGTTCGCGGCACCTACCCTCGCTCGATCTTCGACCTCGTCCTCGGGCTCAACCGCTGGGTGCTGCGCGTCACCGCCTACGCCGCGCTGATGACGACCGAGTACCCGCCGTTCCGGGTCGACGCGGGCGAGAGCGACCTCGCGGCAGCAATCGCCATGCCCTCGCAGGGCGCGGCATCCGACTCGCAGGGACGTGCATGATGCGGGTCTGCATCGTCGGCGCCTCCGGCAAGCTCGGCCGGTACATCGTCCAGCACGCGCTCGATCGGGGCTACGACGTCGTCGCCGTATGCCGCGAGCAAAGCGTCGACAAGCTGGACCGGTTCAAGGGCCGCATCAGCATCATTGCCGCAGCCACCAACGACTCCGCCGCCATCAAGCGCGCCGTCGCCGAGTGCGACGGCGTGCTCGTTGTGCTCGTCCCGCGCGGGATTCACGGGTACGCGACTCAAACAGCGCAGGCCGTCCTCGATCACGCTCCCGTCGGCACGCGCCTCGTGTTCTCCTGCGGTTGGCACATCACGCGCGACGGCCAGGACGTGTACTCGTGGAAGCTCAAGACGCTCGTGAACGTGTTCGGTCCGCTGGCGCGTCTCGCTCGGTTCGCCGACCTCAACGATCAGGTGGAGGCGTGTCGGCGGGTGTTCGCCAGCGACACTCTGTGGACCGTCGTACGCGGGAGCGACCTCGAAGAGGGCGAGAGCCAGGGCCTACCGGTGTGGAGTCGGCACGTCGGCGATCCAATTCTGCAGAGCAACATCACCCGCCGCGTGGACTTCGCTCTGTTCATGGTCGAGGCCCTTGAGGCGAAGGACCTAGTCCACGAGGCCCCCGCGATCGTCGGGTGCCAGACACCCTCCGCGCTCGCGCACGCCGTCAGATAATGAACGACGCGCCGCCGCGGACGTCAACGTCGCGCTGAGCACCGTGCGCTGAGCACTGTCACAGGCGGGCGCGTCTCCGCACCCGCCCGTGGCGGGCGCGTGGCGGGTCACCGGGTCTTCGCGACGCTGAAGCTCAGCCCGCTGTTGCGCTGGGTGAACGTGGCCCGGCCGGCGCCCGGCGAGGTCGAGTTCCAGCCCGCAATCGCCTTGCCGGCCCCGGCCAGGAAGCTGGTGAAGTCAGCCGACGCCGTCCCGCAGTCCATGTTCCGGCTGGAGACTGTGTACCCGCCGCCAGGCAGGTACGCGCTCCCGGCCCGGTCGTTGTGCAGGACGGTGAAGCTGATGCTCGCACACGCATTGAGTCGCGTCGACCCGCCCGTGTGCGACCCGGCGGCCACGACGCGCAGGCTGGTCGCGGCGACCTGGCGGTTGCCGAACCGCAGCCTTACCGAGTAGACGCCGGGCTCGGTCGCCGGCGGGACCCGCACCGTCGTGTGGTAGATGCCCTCCACGAGCGCTGGGGTCTGGACGGCCGGCACCCCGGCGACGGTGCGCGACGAGGCGATCGCGTCGGACGTGATCGTGAGGTTCAGCCCGGCTCTGGCGTACGCGAGCCCGGAGATCGTCAGCTTCTGACCCGGCTGGACCGCTGTCGCGCTGAGCCCGATCGTGAACGGCGCGCTCTTGGCATACACGATCGCTGGCGTCACCCCAGCACCCCCTGATGGCGCGGCGAGCGCGGTGGGCGCGCCGGCGAGGGCGGTCACGGCGATGGCACCGATCCCGGCGAGCTTCAGTGGCGAGATGCGGAAGCGGGAATGGATGGACATGGAGTCTCCGATTGAGTTTGAGTGTGGCCGCCTGTAGCCAGGCGTGTCATTGGCTGACTCCACGGTCTCAGTCCCGCGCAACGCTGCCATCAGTACCCGGGTACGGCACTTCGTTGCCGCAGTACTGAGACGCCGCGTCCACCGCGGGGTACCCGAGTAGGCCCAGAGTTCGATCGCGGCACTCCCCCAACGCCAATCACCCTCGAGCTTCAGGATCACCGTCGGCTGGTGAGTTGGAAGAGCTCCTGATCGGACGCTCAGTATGGATGGCGTCTAGGTACGGCGCGCTGGCGAGATTGGGTACGCCATTACTGAGGACGTCGGAGGTGAAGAGCGGCAGATTCAGGCCGGTTACGAATCTGCCGGCGCACGGACGATCCGGCTCTATCAAAGGAGCACTCATGTTCAAGTTCGACAAACCCGCGGAACGGGCTCTCGGAGAGAGCCTGCCGCGGTCCGATCATTCCGGCGTCGCAGTGGCGGGTTGGATTGGCGTGCTTCGCCGCGCCGCTGTAGCCCTGGCGGTCGGAAGCACCCTCCTGGTGGCGGGAGTTCAGACCGGCGTAGCGCACGCCGACCAATACCCGCCCGGCAGCATCTACGGCACCCAGTACGGCGTGGTCCCGTCCGACAGCGTTCCCGGAGGCCAGGTCGACACCCTGACCAACAAGCAGACAGGGATGGTGGCGGACGATGCCAACAACAGCGGGTCCGCCGGTACTCAGATGATCCAGTGGCCCGCCAACAACGGCTACAACCAAAACTGGGTATTCGTCCCGTCCACCGGCGCGAATGCCGGCTACGACGAGATCCAGAACCGCCAGAGCGGTCTGTGCCTCGACGTCTCGGGGGCCTCGACCGCCCAGGACGCGCCGGTGATCCAGTGGACGTGCAGCGGCAACGCAAACCAGCAGTGGAGGGTAGAGGCGACGGCGGCACCTGGGGCCTCTGTCATCGAGAACGAGAACTCGGGCGGCGACCTGGCGGTGGCCGGCGGAGAAAATGATGGGAACCCGGGACAGGGCGCCGGTCTCGTCCAGGACGTCGACAACAGCAACTACACGGACACCTGGACGGTCTCACCGGTCAGCTACCGGATCCTCACCGACCTGGAGAACGTCTCGGCTCGCGGCGACCTGGGTGGCAACTACTACATCAACAGCCAGTACGACGCGACCGAGTGGGCTTGCACCAGCGGCTATCACTTCAGGATGGCGTCGACCGGCACTTACGACTCGATCAATGACCGGTGGAAGACGCTACCGCAGGCGGAGATCGACCAGGCGCTGTCGCCCGAAACTGGTGTCTCGTCGACCGACAACACCATCAGCACGCAGCAGTCGCCGGATGGCGGGCAGTTTCCGTTCATTAGTCCCGAGCTCAGCGAAAGCGAGTACAACACGCTCGCCCAGGAGCCGCTCTCGTGGACCAACGCGACGGTCAGCTCCTCGGAGGGCAACGGCGTCTCGGATTCCGATCCGGCCGCAGCCAATGCGGGCGACGGCACCGTCTCCCTCAGCTACGGCTACACCGCGGTCTATCAGGGGATGGACCTCACCGGCCAGGTGTACCTGCACTGCGATCCGAACAGCTGAGCGACACTGATCGCTGCCGAGGCGGCTCAATGATGACAGCACATCGACCCCGCAACCCGTTGCGGGCCGGGTCGACCGCTTTCACCTGGTGATCCGAAGCGAATTACTGAACTTTTGGCAGTGATTACTTAGGGCGCTTATGGGTCCGAATTGCAGTAGCGGGTCACTGAGGACGTGGCGGCGGGGTTGCGCCACGCTGCGAGAGCCAAGCAACACCCGGACCGAAGGAGCCACGCAAAGCATGAGCACAACTGAACCGACTCAGAACTCGATCCTGGACCAGCCTCGGGCACGAACCACCGCACCAGCAGCCAGCGTCTTGGTGGTGGACGTCGGCGTGTG
Source organism: Solirubrobacteraceae bacterium (assembly GCA_052147875.1). Taxonomy (GTDB): domain Bacteria; phylum Actinomycetota; class Thermoleophilia; order Solirubrobacterales; family Solirubrobacteraceae; genus Palsa-465. Next base: position 4,589 of record JBKQJQ010000396.1, read on the forward strand.
GCTGCGCTCGCGTTTGTGCCGTCTGCTGGAGACGGAGCCCGGGTTTCGGCTCGCCGGGTTGGCCGACAGCACAGATGAAGCGATGTGGATAGCCGAACACGAGCCGGTCGATCTGGCTCTGATCGGTCATCATCCACACTCCCCCAGCGGATTGTCGTTGTGCCGACAGCTCAAGCGGAGCGCGTCGCCCCCCGGGGTGGTGATCTGCTCTGCGCACCCGGATGCGAGCTTGAGCGCCTGCTGCGTGGTAGCCGAGGCCGACGCGCTGGCCAGCGTCTATGACTGCGACGCTGAGCTGGCCGGGGTGCTCGACCGGGTGGCGCGCGGGATTCGCTTCTTGCCGCCGGTACCCCAGCGTGTCGCGGCGATGCTGCACACGCGGTTGGAGCCGGCCGAGCACGCGATGTTCAGCATGCTGCTCGCGGGTCGGTCCGCTTCCGATGTCGCGCGAGGGCTGAGGATGTCCCGCACCGAGTTCGAGTCACGACGATGGGCCTTACTCGGCAAGCTGGAGACGTCTCCTCCTACCAGCGGGAAGCACGACTGATCGCGTGAAGAGCGATCCGGTAACGGAGGACCGATGATTGTCTTTCAGGACGACGAATTCCAGTTCGCGCTCGAGCGGGCGCTCGGTGCGAGCTATCACAAGGCGGCCGACATGGGGGAGGTGCTAGCCGTCGCCGGAAGGGTGGTTGACGGCGACGCCGACTCCTGGCTCGGCGAGTGGACGGCGATCGCCGGCGCAGCGTGGTCGGCCGCGGTTGACGCACGCCGGAGCGGCCGGCGGGTCAGCGCCCTGGCCCATTTCCGGCGCGCCGCCACCTACTACGCCACCGCGCTCTATCGGATCGCGCATTCGAGCGAACCCGACCGTCGGCTCAACCTGTGGCGGCGCCAGCGGGCGTGCTGGGAGCAGATCCTCGAGCTGAGCCAGGTGCCTGGCGAGCGGCTGGCCATCGCCTACGAGAACACCACGCTGCCCGGGTTCTTCTTCCCTGCGGTGGGGGCAGCCGGAAAGCGCCGTCCGCTCGTGGTGGTCAACAACGGCTCCTACCAGGCGACCTCCGACATGTGGAGCCAGGCGGGGGCCGCGGCGGCCGAGCGCGGATACCACTGGGTGACCTTCGATGGTCCCGGGCAGCAGGCGTCGCTGTTCGAGCAGCAAATCCTCTTCCGGCCGGATTGGGAGAAGGTTCTCACTCCGGTGCTCGAGGCGATGCTCGCCCGGCGTGACGTCGACGCCGACCGAGTCGCCGTAATCGGCGTCGGGCAGGGCGGCTATTGGGTCACCCGTGCCCTGGCCTTTGAGCACCGGTTCGCGGCGGCCGTCGTCGATCCCGGGATCGTGGACGTCCTCACCGCCTGGACCGACCGGCTGCCCAGAGCCATCCGTCAACAACTGAACGATCGCCGGCAGTCCGCCTTCGATCGAGAGATGCATCTGGCCGAGCTGTTCGCACCGGCCAGCGCACAGACCCTGCACTTCCACGGCGAGCCATACGGCCACACCGGCGGCTCCGCTTTCCGGCTCTTCATGACGGTCGCCGCGTACCACCTCGGCGACGAGGTGCAGCACATCGCCACGCCGCTGCTGATCACCGAATCAGAACGCGAGCCACTCTGGCCAGGACAGTCCCGCCAGCTGTACGACCGGCTCCAGGGCGCCAAGGAACTCGTGACCTTCACCGCGCGCGAGGGCGCGAGAGGACATGGCGAGCCACTCGCCCAAGCACTCCGCGAGACGCGGATCTTCGACTGGCTCGACGACCATCTTCGATGAAGAAGCTCCTGGGCGCGCTCTGCACCGCCAGCGGCTGACTTCCGATGCCGGTTGCCCTTGCGATTTGGGCGACAGCCCACAGCAAACCGGGAATCGGCGCGTGGCGAATTCGAGGCCGACGCGCGCGGCAATGGTCAGTGGAGGGTCACCCGGAGCGCGATGATGAGCACCCCCAGCAGCGCCCCGACGCCGACCTGACGCGCCAGATGCCGACCCGACTGCTTGGCTCTCACTCCAGCAACGATCTCGACCGTCACGATCATCACCGCGGAGGTCCAGATCGCTGCCGTGACTCCCCTCGCCAGCCGTGCGCCGGCTGCCCATGAGACCAGCAGCACCACGATGGGAAGCGCAGCTCCCGCCAGGATCGACAGTTCACTCGCCATCGTCTGACGCAGCCCAGCCAGCGTGATCGGCTGGCTCCACTGCAGCCGTCGCGAGGCGAACTCGGCATACGAGTGCGCAAGCCAATACAGCACCAGCGCGATCAGGACCGCGCCGACCGTCTCCAGATAGGTCTCGCGCTGAGCACTTTCGACCGCGAGCACGGAACCGACCGCGACCGTACCGTAGATGGCGGGCGCGAGATTCGGCGCTTGGCCGGCGCCGGGACGGACGGATCCGGGCGACTCCTCCACGTGCGCCTGAGGGGCCACGACGGGCTGCTCACGCACCACGCCCCGGGACGTCATACCGGGCTGCTCACGCACCACGCCCGGGGACGTCATACCGGGCTTCCTTTCGTCGCTGTTGATGTCTTGAACCTGCAGCGCATACGGTCGGTGTCTTGACCATGCAGCGCATACTGTCGGCCCATCGCGGCGGCGTGTCGTCAGTAGCCGGCTACGGCATGACGGATTCGCCGGCTACTGAGACGGCGGGGCCGGGGGACCTCGTCCGCAGAAATCTCGGCCGCTGCCGTGCGCTTGCGACCAAATCACGATGCGCCTACTGAGGCGCCGGCGAGCGCGCTTTGCAGTAGTGAGCTACTGACGACGCCGGCGGGCGCTTGCGGAAGGCTCACCGTCACCAGAACGAGGGCGATCCGAGTGATCAGGAGACCAAATGACCACCCCTACCCGCGACCCATATCAACTGCAGAGGCTGCTCAGCCGCCGCAGCTTTCTCGGCATCTCCGGTCTCGGAGCCGCCGCGGCGCTCGGAATCTCGGTTGAATCGGCGACTGCGAATCCGCACTCCAAGCGCCGCGGCCGCGCGGCTGGTGGGTTGAAGGCGGCAGGCGCGGACTCCGGGTATCACCTTCCCCTCGCCCTCGACTCCAGTTGCGTGCTGAGCGAGGATCACTTCCTGGTCAAGATCAAGCGGATCGATCCGACCAAGGACAAGGTGGTGGCCTACAGCCGCCACGACGGGGAAGCTGAAGCTGTGCTGCTCCAGAGCGGGACGATCACGCAGCTGTATCGCGACCCGGCCGCCGCGGGCGGCTGGAACAGCCGGGCGATCGCCTCCGGGGCCACCGACATGGTGGCGGGCGTCGCCGACAACAAGCAGGGTTATCCCACGCTGCATGTCTTCTACCGCACCTCCTCCGGCGCCGTGCAGCACCTGATCGAAGACCGCAGCGATGGGATCTCAAGCGCCACGTTCACTCCGGCCGACGACGTGTCCTGGGGCCTTCAGGTGAAGGGGCCGCTCCAGATCACGAACGACCTGTACCGGAACCTGCTCGTGTTCTGCATCACGCCGGCCTCGTCCCAGAACGCCACCGACTCAAAGCTCGGGTTCACCTGGACGGGCTGGGGTCTGCCCGGCGGGCAGACCCAGTCCGGAGTCCTGACCGGATTCGGCCTCTATCAAGCCCACGGAAGCCTGACCACCGGTTCGGCGGTGATCAGCTATTCGGCCTCCGCATTCTTCAACAACCCCGGCCTGGTGCTGTACATCCCGACCGCGACCGGAGTCCAGATCTACAATTACCTGCCGGACTTCAAGACCGAGCATCTGGCAGTCAACGCCAAGGTCGACAAGTTCGCTGTGCAGCCGCCGAGCTTCGGTCCGCCGTTCGCTCCCGAATATGTGGCCGTGGAATCGGTCGACTACCTGTTCAGCCCCAACGTGAACTTCCTGCCCACGGCGATCGTGCGCGGCACCAACCAGGAGCTCTACGCCCTCACCGTCGACTATCTGAAGCAGACCCCGTATCTCCAGCAGCTGCAGCTGCCCAAGGACGTCAAGCGCGAATCTGGGAAGTGGGACTGGGAACCGAGCAACCTCAACCTGGGCGAGAACAACTATCTGAAGACCAACACGCTGCTCAACCTGTTCCTGGTCAGCGGCGGCACCCTCAGCGTCGTGCGGCAGGTGGACCTCAACAATGCCAACAAGAACTCGATCACGCCGGTGTACAACCCAGCCCTGCCGCTGCAGGGCGGTGTCGCCGCAGTCAGCAGCCAGACGAGGGCATCGGCTGCCGACGAGCTGATCGTCGTCGACGATGACGGGAAACTGGAGGTGCTGACCAAGCGCGCCGACGGCGGCTGGACCGCGAACCAGATCCATCTGCCGGACACCGAGCCGGCGCAGGTCAGTACCTACCGGGTCCAGCTCACGCTGGCCGACAACTGGGGAGCGCGCGTGCCAGGCAAGCAACTCCAGGTGACCGCCTCCACGCCTGCAATCGCGCTGCTGAACGGACAGGGGGTCACGTTGTCGAGCACCCCGGTGACGTTCACCACCGACCGATCCGGGCAGGTAACGATTCCGATCGTGGCCGACGGGCTCTCGGCGCCAACGCTTACGGTCAGCGGTGGCGGCCTGGACGCGCCGTCGGCCATGTCCCCGAGTGCTCCGGTTAATGACTACATGACCGGAACGGTCACCCTCAACTACCTCCCGCTCGTCGACGGCGGCACCCTCGCCGGCGCGACCACGTCCGGCGGCGCCCCCGTCTTCCCGCTGGCCAAGCAGCACAGCGACGTCGCCGCGAAGGCCGCCGTCGTGCTGGCCACCGCCGCCGCAGCCGGGGCCAGTCCCACGGTCAGCGGTCAGGTAGCTCCCGCAGCCCACGCCGAGGGCCTCGACGGTGTCGGGGCACACCGACACGCCAGTCGGATGCCGCGCGACACCGTCACCGTTGGCTCACGAGTGGCGCTGGGGGTCACCACCTTCGAGGTCGACGGGGTCGAGCTGTCGTTCGGCGACCTGAGCCACGATGCTCTGTACGCGATCAAGAAGGGCGCCGCCAAGGTCAGCGAAATCGCGGTCACCTGGGACACGAACCTCAAGCGCTGGGTGAGCACGATCACCGCCGACTTCGACGCCTGGTCCAACCAGATCCTCAACGTGACTATCCAGGGTCTGGACGATGCGGCACACATCTTCCATGGCGTCGTCAACAAGCTCGGCGCCGTGCTCACCGACGTCATCGACTGGCTCAAGGCGCATGTGCTCAAGCTGCTCGCTGACACGGTAGCCCTGGCCGCCCAGTACGACGGGTGGCTGCTGCAGATGAGCGAGGAGCTCTCCAGACTGACTCAGAAGGCCAAGAGCGGCGCCGGACGCTGGATCCCGGCGCAGGAGGACGAGATCCGCAAGGCGCTGGACAAGCTAAGGGCGCAGCTCGGCTCGAAGTCCGTCTCATCCTTCGCCCAACCGCCGAAGGTCACCACCAACGCTGACGCAGGCCCGCAGCCGCCGCAGCAGCCGACCAGCGCCAACGCGAGCTGGCTGCTGGAGAAGGTGGGTCAGTCCGGCGTCGCTCTCGCCGCGACACCTTCCGTCGACGACGCGCTGAACACCCTGATGAAGGAGGCCGAGGCCAGCATCGACTCCGCCGGCCAGGACTTCATCAAAGCCGCCACCAAATTCAGGGACACGCTCGCCGGCCTGGTCTCGAACCCCAGGAACTTCGGCAACGCGGGCATCGGCGACGTGATCGACGCGCTCGGCGACATGATCGCCGCGGGGTTCGATACGGCCGAGGGTGTGGTCGACGTGGTGCTGAACCTGGCGCTGGTCGCGATCTCCGCCTTCCAGGCGATCCTGAGGACGCCGGTAACCGACCTGCCGGTGCTCGGACCGCTGCTCAAGGCGGCGGGCATGACCGACGCGCCGACGATCGGAGGGCTGGTCACGCTCCTCGTGGCTTTTCCCACCGTGCTCGGCTACAAGCTGGCCCACCTCGATGCGAGCGCGCTGCCGTTCAAGAAAGTGAACACCAGTTCAGTCCTGCAGGTCGCGGACACGGCTGACGATCTCAGCTACGTCACCTTCGCGGCGACATCGTTCTGGGCCTTGATGGACACGATCGCAGCGAGCATGGTCTTCAGCGGGGACGAGCCGCCCGCGTACTTCGTTTGGGTCGACATCGTCGCGCCGGCCGTGATCAGCGCGCTCACGGTCCCCGCCCACGAAGACGGCCTCCCGTTCAGCTCAACGATCAAGCTCGACGACGACGCCGACGTGCTGACTGCCGTCTCCTGGGCGACCGGAGCAGCACCCGGCGTCCTTGCCGGCATCGCCTATTACGTCGGAGCGAAATACGGACCGGCGAGCGGCGAGGCAGCCAACGACAGCTGCCTGTTTCTGACCTCGCTGTGCGGCCTATTCGCCGCCGGCCTAGGCGTCGCCGCCGCGTTGGACACCAGCTCCAACCCCGAGGATGCAGCTGAGCCCGCCGTGCTCGCCGTGCTCGCGAACGTCGCCCCGATCCTCGCCTGGGGCCTGACCAAGGAAATCGTCACCAGCACCGAAGGCATTTCGGCCCTTCTGGCCGGCGCGATCGGCGGTTCCTGCACGTTCATCGCCTCGGCCATGGACAGCTTCGGCGCGTAGTGACGCACAGGCATCGCCTGACGCAGATTCAACCAATCATCAGACAAAGGAGACGGTCATGCTGTCCGGTTTTGAAAACCCATTTCACCTTCTGATCATCGCGCTGGTCGTGCTGATGCTGTTCGGCGCCAAACGCCTGCCCGAAATGGGCCGAGCCCTCGGCAGTGGCATGCGGGAGTTCAAGGACGGCGCGCTCGGCCGCGACCAGAGCGCGCCCGGCCACGCCATGCTCGAGCCCTCGTCTGAGGCCGGTGATCGCGCCCGGCGCGCCACTCCGAGCGGCTGAGACCCAGCGATGCCCGTGCGCGATCCCGGATCTTTTGGATCGGTGCGGCCGTCGCTAGTCTGATGCAATGACAGTCACCGGGGCGGGCGCCGGTTCTGGCAGTGCGCATGTCTGGCCGCTGATCGGGCGTGATGTTGAGCTCGAGCGGATCAGGAGCGTCCGGTCGGGTGGAACGTGTCCAGCCGTGGCTGTGATCGCTCCCCCCGGGGTTGGAAAATCCCGGCTGGCCCGCGAGGCGATCTCCTCTGCGGCCGAGGAAGGGGCCATGGTGAGCTGGATTCAGGGAACGCGAAGCGCTGCCGCGGTGCCCCTCGCAGCCTGCGCGGAACTCCTGCCGCCCGGCGCTCGCGCCGACGACCCCCTGCTGCAACTCCAACGCACGAGCAGCATGCTCAGGGAGCACGCCGCCGGTCGACCAATCGCGATCGGCGTGGACGACGCCCAGCGGCTGGACCCGGCCTCCGCGGCGCTGATCCTTCAGCTCACGCTCAACGGCACCGCGTTCGTGCTGGCGACCATCCGATCTGGGGAGCCGTGCCCGGACGCCGTGCAGTCGCTCTGGAAGGACGCGGGCGGCGAGCGTATCGAGTTGCGTCCGCTCTCCGAACCCCGGACCGGGGAGCTGATAGAGGCCGTCCTCGGCGGACCGGTGGAGCAACGGGCCCGTCGCTGGATCTTCGACAGCTCACAGGGCAACGTGCTCTACATCCACGAGCTCGTCAGGGCCGCCGTGGACGCCGGGGTGTTCGTCAACATCGACGGATACTGGCGGCTCAAACGGCGCCCGAGCCCAAGCGCGTCGTTGACCGAGTTGATTGGTGGCCGGCTGTCGGAGCTCGATGCTGAGGAGCGGCACGTGATCGAGCTGCTGGCTCTCGGTGAACCCCTACGCCTGGCAGAGCTCGTATCGCTGGCCGGCGCAGAGGCAGCCACATCGGTCGAAGCGCTCGGGATGGCGGCGGTGGACGGCGTCGGCCAGGCGGCGACGATCCGGCTCGCGCACCCGCTCTACGGAGACGTGGTGAGAGCGTCGATGCCGGCGATCAGAGCCGCCCAAACACGCCGCGACCTGGCCCACACGGTGCAGCAGCGCTCCCACCGCTCCCGGGAGGACGCCTTGCTGATCGCCCGCTGGCTGCTCGACGCCGGCGATCCTGTCCCCACCGAACTGACCACGGAGGCGAGCGCGGCGGCGATTGCCGCCGGCGATCCAGAGCTGGGCGAGCGGCTCGGTCGCATGGCCCTGGACCAGGATGTCGGTACCCGCGCCGCGCTTCTGGTGGCACGCGCCTGCGCAGTTCGCCAGCGCTATGAAGACGCCGAGGCCGTCCTGGCGCCGCTGGAAGGAAGCTGCGAAACGCAGGACACCGCCATCGCCTACCTGCAGCAGCGCGTCGTCGGATTGATCTGGGGCCTGCGCCGCCCCGAGGACGGCATGGCGCTGGTCACGCGGGCACTCGACTGGTGGGACG
>JBKQJQ010000397.1:0-18696 GCA_052147875.1 Solirubrobacteraceae bacterium
CTAAGCGCTGACTGTCACCCAGGGCTCCTATTGCCCCGGCCGCCCGCAGGGAATAGGATCCAGCGTGGGGTAACCCCTGACTGATCGGGCAGTCGAGCCCTTCGCCGGATCTGCGGACACGACGAGAGAGCGGCTGCCCCCCTGGGTGGCGCTAATCGTTTCGCCAGAGCCTCCTGCCCGAACCCGACCGGCCCGTCTACACCCAGCAGCTGCACCACGCAGGGACCGGTTGCGGGCGTCGGCTGCGCAGGTGGCGCCGGGTCGTCCCCGGCGCGTGGGTCGTCACGGCTCAGGTTGGGGTTAGCGCTTTCGTGGCGCTTTTGGGGGCCGCTTGGGGCGTTTCTCTCGAAGGGCGCCGCTCGCGGGCGTGTAGATGGTCTCGCGGCCGTCGTCCCAGCGGACGCGATAGCGAGGCGACGGGTCGCCGCGCAGGACTTCCTCAATGACACCCGGGCGCGGTCGCCGGTCCGTTGACTCGGACTCGGTCACGACGCGCTTGCCGACTTCAAAGACCATCGTCATCCCTCATCGTAAGTCGCACCTACTTTGTGCGGTAACCGTGTGATGCCCGTTTGATCTCGCCGGCCTTCGCGAGCTGGGTCAGACGGGTTGAAACACTTCCGGGATCGAGGTTCAGTCCCTTAGCGAGATCACCAGCGGTGCTCCCCGGGTGCTGAGCGAGGAAGTCGAGAATGCTCGCCTCGGTGTCGCCCTGGCGGCTGCGGGCGGTTGCGCGCCTATTGCTCGCGCGCCGCGCAGTCGCACGACGCACTGAACGAGCCGGAGCGGTTTCGGGGTTACGTTCCGAACCTTTGGCTAAGACCTCAGCTCGCGGCATTGCGCTCGTTTGTTGGTCGGGATGGGGCATCGTAAGTCTTTCTAGTCGTGCGATTGCATTAGGTACGCGGACCGGAGCTCGCTCGGACCGGAGCTCGCTCGGCGCCGGTCCAGGTCCCGTCCGCTCGCCGACTGTTGACGCGTCGCCGGGTGTCAATTGCCGGCTCGAGCCCCCGCGGTCCGCGATCGCGAGTCAGCTCGGCTCGTCTCCGTACTGCCCGATTGTGTTCAGTCCGTGTCGTCATCTTCGAGCCTTCCCGTCCCTCCATTGGGATAGCGCGGAAGGAAGAGGGCCAGGGACCCCGCGCGTTTGATAGGGAGAAAGCCACCGGGCCGGTGGGATAACGCCGACAGGAGTCCGGCACCAGCCCCGCAGTCAAAACCGGTAACCCCCGCCTCACGCCTCGTGGCGCAAGAAACGCCGTTGGTGGCATCCGGGCTTGGGTTGAGAATTCTGGCCGCAGGGCCAGCCATTTTCCGACAGTACTCCTATCGCGAGCGTTGTGGGCGACAATCCCAAATTCATCGCGATTGGCATGAAATCGTGGAGCTCGACCGAGGCGATGTCCGATCCACCGAGTTAGCCGGTTATACGCCACCGAGCTGGCTCCCGCATCGGGCTATTTCCGACATTCTGGGAAACGACGGGAACTGCAGGTTGGGAGTCGGGACCGTTTGCCTCGGGCTTCCATGGCTGGCGCGCGCCGGGGTTGTTCGAGAGCCTGGCGGCCTCCGACATCTGCGAGGTGAGGCTCCGGCGGCCGTGGCCGCGACACCCATGCTGAGATTGCTCAGGCGCCGAGCACCTCGAGCAGCACCGCGTCGCGAGCCGGCCTGTCGGGCAGGCCGTGGAGCGAGGCGACCACGGACGCGAGGCGCTTCAGTCGCTAGTCACCCAGCGACGCCTGATCGAGGTCTGTCGCGCGGTCGCTGAGTGGGAGCCGCCGGAGCTCTAGCGAGTGGGCTTGGAGGGCGGTGCGTGTGTGGGCGGACGCACGAGCGGCTCCACCTCCGGTGGCCGGACCGGTGGGCGCCGGACCCGGGGAGTCCGGCGCGTCGGCTACTCGGCCGGCGGGGCCGGCGCTGGCGAGGCGGCTTCTGATGGCGTGGCCGTGGGGGCGATGCGATAGCCGCGTTCGGCCTTCTGCACCTCGCCGCTCTTGGCGAGCTTGGACAGCGTCGTCGAGACGGTCCCGCGCGCCAGGCCCGTCTTGTCGGCCACCTGCCCGGCGGTCATCGCCTCGCCATCGGCGAGCGCGGTGAGCACGGAGGCCTTGGTCGCACCCTGGCGCCGTCCGGCGTGGGGAGCGAGGCGCCAGCTGGCTGGGTTGCCGGGCCGGCGTGCTGTTCGTCGCCGATACGGTGGGCTTGGACGCGGTCCGCTGGGCGGGTTTGCGCAGCAGGCTTGCGGGTTGGCGCCTTGGAAGAGCGGGGGTCGAGCGCGGCAAGCGCCTTGCGCAGGCGGTCGGCTTCGCCGGCGAGCTGATCAAGGCGCTCCTGAATCTGTTCACGCAGACGGTCGATCACGTTGGCTCCATGTGGGTTGCGGTCCCGGGGCGGGCGCGATCGTACACGTCGCAGCACGGCGCGCCGTGGTTCCGTCGTCGGTTTGAAGCAAGTGCATAGACGTGAGACCAGCCCGAAAGGCGCCCGTCGCTTCGGAACGCATCAACGCCTCGGGGGTCCGAACGCCCGGTGTCGGCCCTTTTATGTCGCGGCGGGTCCCGGCGGGTACATTCCCTGCATAACCGGTATCGGAATGACGGCAGACCTTACGTGTCCTAGTTGCGGCGAGCCAGTCCTCGATATGGGGAAGTACACGATGGGCCAACGTGATGTGCGATTCGAACGCGCAACGTGCCCGCAGTGCCGGGCCGAACTCGTGCGCCATCCCGACCTAGAGGACAAGACATGGAAGGTCCATCGGTCCCCGCCGAGACCGGACGAAGAGCTAGGCGGCAGCGGCTAGGCACGGGGCTCGATCGGCTCGCGGTTGGCCCCCCGCCGCCGCTGGATCATAGATCGAGGACTCTGACAGTGAGAGCAGTCTCGGCTCAGTCTTTCTCGCGGCTGCTGAGCACTGCCGCGAGCGTCAAACGCTGACGCTCAGTCAGCGACCCGAGCGTCTTGCTGTCCGATAGCGAGACCGAACGCATCATCTTCGCGGCACGCGTCGGTCCCCAGTCGCGCTGGCTTAGAAGTAGTTCGGCGACGGTCATCGTGTCGGTGTCGCGGGAGCTGCGCAGGATCGCGTCAGCCGCCGCGACCTCACCTGCACGTAGTCGCCGTTTGAGCGTGGCGCGGGTGAGCCGAACGCGATTGGCGCGCTCGAGGGCAAGCAGGCGCTGACGCGCGGACCCGTTGGGGCGATCAGTGCTCATAGAACCCGTGTCGAGCGGCCCTGGAGGGCGAGCCCGGCTCCGCCTATCGTGGGGGTTCTCGTCGGCTCGCCGGTCAGCTGGCTAGGAGCCGTCCCGAGCGCTCGGCGGCGGTGAGCGGCGGCTGGGCGATCGGAAGACCGCGCTCGTCGAATTGGAGTGGGTGCGCGGGCAGACGACGTCCGAGCTCGCGGCCCAAACCCGATCGGTGCGAGCGCAGCTCGCCGCTTACGACGCTTAATCGCGGACGACGCCCAACGCTGTCTTGCTCCCGAGGCGCCTGCATCACCAGCCTCCCAACTCGCCGGCGCCGACGGCAGCCAGCGTAAGCCGAGCATCCTGGCGCTGCTGCTCGATGTCGCGCAGCGACCAGGCGAGCAGCCACAGCGCAGCCTTATGCACGGTCGAAAGCTCGCTGGCGTCGATCACGTCCTCGACGTCCGAGAACGTCGTCCCCTGCTCCATCATGGCCTCGACCTGCTCTTGGCTTTGGTCGAAGGCGAGCGGCGCGCTAGCTCTCATCGGCGCGCCTCCTTTCTTTGGGTCCCGCAGGCTGCCCTTGGCGTGCAACCTGCGGTCCCGCTGGTGAAAATCGGGCATATCACAACTCGGCCCGCTCCGCGCGCGCGGACTGCGCATTTTGCCGACAAAACGACCGACGACGACGCTTAACCGGCCCAGGAGGAGTAGGCTATGGCCTAACGCTGCCTGCGGGCTTTAACGCCTCCTCTCCGTCTTGCGGTGCCCAACACCCGCCCGAGGATGCGGCCGAAAGGTGTCCCCATGGACCAGCACCGAGAGAGCCAAGGCCCCTCGGCGAAGATCGCCACCTCCACGGTGCAGTTAATGCACCAGTACACCGGTCGAGGGCCGACGAAGGCGAAGACCACAATCAACGAGAACATGGTGACCGTCCTGCTCGCGGACACGCTCACGAACGGCGAGCGCAGCCTCGTCGAGAACGGCCGAGCAAATCGGGTTATTCAACTCCGCCACGACTACCAGCTCCTCATGCGCGACGACCTCGTAGAAATCGTGGAGCGGGAGCTCGATCGCAAGGTGATCGCATTCATGAGTCAGAACCACATCGATCCCGACCTCGCAGTCGAGGTTTTCGTGCTCGAGCCTGCCGACGCGATTTAGCGAGGCAGCGGAGCCGGATCAGCACGCCGTGTCTACCGGCCAATCCGAACGCTGCTCCCCGCCTAAGCAGCACACTCGGTTCCGGTGGCAACAGCCGGACGCCCGGCGACCTTGCAAGCGCCGCGACGAGGCAAAGCAGCAGCCCCCCAATTGGACACTGGCGTGCGCCTGCTTCGGAGGAATACGGGCCGTCTGCTCAGTGAGTTCGGACGCTTCCCCAACGGTCTAAGGGGGAAGCCCGCAGCAAGCTCACCGCATACGCGATCCGGCACGCGGGCGCCCAGCTCCGCGCCGCCGGCATCCCCCGCCTGCCAGACCGCACGGCGCTGCTCGCAACGTACCTCGAACGGCGCGGCGCGCCGGCCCCGGAGCCCCAGCTGTGCGCATGCGGATGCGGACAGCTGATACTGGCCGACGGGGACCGCGGCCGACCGCGGAAGTACATCGACGAGACCCACCGCAAGCGAGCGCACCGCCGGTAGCGCTAGTCCTTAGCCAACACCTGGCTAGCACTCGGAGGGTCGGCACCGCCCGATGTCCCGGAAATTCAGCGTCTAGGGGTCTGAAATCGACCCTCTCTCTGCTATCCCGGTTAGAGGTTGATCGCGACGTACTTGGTCTCGAGGTACTCCTCCATACCCTCGTGACCGCCCTCGCGGCCGAAGCCGGATTGCTTGACGCCGCCGAACGGCGCACCGGCGTTGGACACCATGCCCTGGTTGAGGCCGACCATCCCGGTCTCGAGTCCCTCGATCACCCGGATCGCGCGCTTGAGGTTGCTGGTGAACACGTACGCGACAAGCCCGTACTCGGTGTTGTTGGCGGCGGCGATCGCCTCGTCCTCGTCGCCGAACTCGCGGATCGGCGCTACCGGGCCGAAGATCTCCTCCTGGTTGAGCTCGGCGTCGTCGGGCACGTCGGTCAGCACGGTCGGGTTGAAGAAGTAGCCGGCGCCGTCACGCGCCTGGCCGCCGACGACGGCCTGCGCGCCGCGACCGATCGCGTCCTCGACGAGACCTGCGACCTTGTCGCGCTGGCTTCCGTCGATCAGCGGGCCGATGTCGACCCCGTCGTCGACGCCGCGGCCGAGCTTCAGCGCACCCATCTTGGCGGCCAGCTTCTCGGCGAACTGCTCCTTGACGGAGTCCGCGATGTGGAAGCGGTTGGCCGAGGTGCACGCCTCGCCGATGTTGCGCATCTTCGCGACCATCGCGCCGGCGACCGCCGCATCGAGGTCGGCGTCGTCGAAGACGATGAACGGCGCGTTGCCGCCGAGCTCCATCGACAGGCGCAGCAAGGTGTCGGACGCCTGGGCCATCAGCTTGCGCCCAACCTCCGTCGAGCCGGTGAACGACAGCTTGCGAAGCCGCTGATCGGCGATCAGCGGGCCCGTCGTCTCACCCGACGACGAGGCGGTGAACAGGTTCAGGACGCCGCCGGGGAGCCCCGACTCCTCGAGGATCTGTGCGAGCGCCAGCATCGATAGCGGCGTCTGCTGGGCAGGCTTGACGACCATCGTGCAGCCGGCAGCGATCGCGGGCCCGAGCTTGCGGGTGCCCATCGCCAGCGGGAAATTCCACGGCGTGATCATCAGGCACGGACCGACCGGCTGCTTCATCGTCAGCACGCGGCCGGACCCGTTTGAGTTGATCGAGTAGCTGCCCTCGATCCGGACGGCCTCCTCGGAGAACCAGCGGAAGAACTCGGCGGCGTAGAGGATCTCGGACTGCGACTCCTTGATCGTCTTGCCCATCTCGAGCGTCATCAGCAGCGCGAGCTCATCCTGGCGCTCGACGATCTTCTCGAACGCGCGGCGCAGGATCTCGCCGCGCTCGCGCGGCGCCATCCTGGCGAACTCGGGGCCGGCGGCCACAGCGGCGTCGAGCGCCGCGTTGGCGTCGTCGACCGACGCGTCGGCGACCTCACACAGCGACTCGCCGGTCGAAGGGTCTTCCACGGACAGCGTCCCTTTGGCCCCATCGCGCCACTCGCCGGCGATGTAGAGCTGCTTGGGGACTTTGTCGACTACTTCCTGCTCTTGCGAAGGGGTGATCGTGCTCATGCAGCTCAACCTACTACGTAGCCGGCCGGCCGCCGAGGGGATTTGGCGGCCGGCCGTACGGGTTGCGAGGGGAATCAGGCGACGGCGGGAGCGACCTGAGGCTGCTCGAGCGCGACCCCGAGCACCTCGTCGATCGTCATCGCGAAGTGGAACTTCATCGCGTCGCGGACCTCCTCGGGGACGTCGTCGAGGTCACCGCGGTTGCGCTCGGGCAGGACCACGTCGGTCAGCCCGGCCGCGTGCGCTGCGAGCACCTTCTGCTTGAGGCCGCCGATCGGGAGCACCCGACCCTGGAGCGTCACCTCGCCGGTCATTCCGACCGTGTGCTTGACGGGCCGGCCGCTGAGCAGCGAAGTCAGCGCGGTCACCATCGTCACGCCGGCACTCGGGCCGTCCTTCGGAATCGCGCCGGCTGGGACGTGCACGTGGAACGAGCGGTCGTCGAACGCGGGCGGCTCGATACCGAGCTCACCGGCGTGGCCGCGGACGTAGGAGAGGGCGATCTGTGCCGACTCCTTCATCACGTCGCCCAGTTGGCCGGTCAGCGTCAGCCCCGGCTTGCCAGGCATTGCCGTCGCCTCGACGAACAGCACGTCGCCGCCGGCACCGGTCACCGCCAGGCCGGTCGCGACGCCGGGCACGGCGGTCCGAATCGCCGACTCCTGGAAGTGGCGCTGGCGGCCGAGCGCGTCCCGGATCGCCTCGATGTCGATCGTCACCGGCGCCTCGGCGCTGCCGGATGCGATCTTCGTCGCGATCTTTCGCAGCAGCGTCCCGAGGTCACGCTCGAGCTGACGGACGCCGGCCTCACGCGTGTACTCGGTCGTCACCGTCTCGATCATCGCGTCAGAGATGTCGACCTCCTCGGGCCGCAGCCCGTTGCGCTCGAGCTGGCGCGGCCACAGGTAACCGCGCGCGATCGCGACCTTCTCGGAGGTCGTGTATCCGTCGAAGCGGATCACCTCCATGCGGTCGAGCAGCGGGCCGGGGATCGTGTCTGCGACGTTCGCGGTCGCGATGAACATCACGCCGCTGAGGTCGAGCTCGAGGTCGAGGTAGTGGTCGCGGAACGAGTGGTTCTGCGCTGGGTCGAGCACCTCGAGTAGCGCCGCGCTCGGGTCGCCGCGCCAGTCGGCGCCGACCTTGTCGACCTCGTCGAGCATGATCACGGGGTTCATCGTCCCGGCGTCGCGGAGCGCGCGGACCAGACGGCCCGGGAGCGCGCCGATGTAGGTGCGCCGGTGGCCGCGGATCTCGGCCTCGTCGCGGACTCCGCCGAGCGACATGCGGACGAACTTGCGTCCGGTCGCGCGGGCGATCGACTCGCCGATGCTTGTCTTGCCGGTGCCGGGCGGTCCGATCAGGGTCAGGATCGCGCCTGAGCGCTTGTCCTCGGTGATCCCGCGCTCGACGCGCAGCTTCTTGACGGCGATGTACTCGACGATCCGGTCCTTGACGTCCTCGAGACCGGCATGGTCGGCGTCGAGCACCTCACGAGCGTGCTGCGGATCGAGCTTCTCGTCGGACTTCTCGGACCACGGCACGGCGATCAGCCAGTCGAGGTAGGTGCGAATCACGCTCGACTCGGCCGACTGCTCGCCCATCCGCTCGAGGCGACCGAGCTCCTTCTCGGCCTGCTCCTTCGCGTGCTCGGGCATCCCGGCCTCTTCGATCTTCGTCCGGTACTCCTCGACGATCGAGGCGTCGTCCTCGTTGAGCTCCTTGCGGATCGACTCCATCTGCTTGCGCAGGAAGTACTCGCGCTGCTGCTTCTCGGCGCCGGACTCGACGTCCTCGCGGATCCGCTGCCGGACCTGGAGCTCGGCAAGCCGCTCGCGCTGGAAGGAGAGCGCGATCTCGAGCCGCTCGGTCACGTCGAGCGTCTGCAGCAGCTCGACCTTCTGGTCGTAGCGCAGGTCGGGCGAGTAGCCGGAGGTGTCGGCCAGCGCGCCGGGCTCGGTGATCGAACGCAGGAACGCGGACACGCGGCCATCGTCGCCGCGCAGCTGGAGGATCTCCTCCACCACCGCGCGGTACTCGCGCTCGAGGTTGCGGGTCTTGCCGTCGACCGGGACCGGGTCAGGGCGCTCGTCGACCTCGACGAACAGACGGCCGTCGGGCATCGTCTGCGCGGCGCCGGCGACGCCGCGGTGCAGCCCCTGCAGGGCAACCGCACGGCCGCCGCCGGGGAGCCGGACGCGGTCGGCGATCTCGCCCACCGTGCCGACGCTTGCGAAGTCCTGCTCGTGCTGCGGAACCAGCAGCACGCGATCCTCATCGCCGGCTTCAATCGCCAGCGTGAGCGACATGCCCGGAAAGACGACAACGTCCTCGAGCGGCACAAGAAGAAGGCGACTCATCAATCTTTCACTTTCAGTAGTTGCTTACGCATGATAAGCAAAGGATACCACCCCCGTGGATGGATCTCAGTCACATTGACTTAGATTATTACGCGGGCTGATTTACGCGTTCACATCTGGAATCATGCGCCGATGGCAAAGCCCCATATCCCGGAGCACGAGCCCGCTCACGATGTGCTGGCCGCCGAGGAGTTCGGCATGGGGGTTGCCGATCCGGGGCTGCACCACGGGCCGGTCACGCTCCCCAGCGACCCGACTGGGATCGAGGAGCCGCACGACGTGCTGGCGGCCGAGGAGTTCGCGATGCCGGCGCCACGCTCGGGCTGGCACGCGCCCTTGCAGGCGCCGGTCCATCGCTCGCGCGCGCGAGTCGTCGCGGCCGGCGCCGTGGCGTTCATCGTCGTGCGCCGCCTGGCGCGGAAACGTCGCACTTAAGTCGCGTTTCGTCGCTCACGCGTCACACGATTCGCGCGACGTTCCGGGGGTGATGCGAGTAACTGCAGCTCAGGTGCAGTTAGTCGACGCACCCCTCTCGGCGCTGGCGTCCAGACAGCACGGCGTCGTCGCGACGCGGCAGCTGCTTGAGCTCGGGTACTCGAACCACGCGATCGCGGTAAGAGTGGCCAACGGCTGGCTGCACCGGCTGCATCGGGGCGTTTACTCGGTCGGGCACACGCGGCTCAGCGTCAAGGGACGGTGGACGGCCGCCGTGCTCGCGTGCGGCCCCGACGCGGTGCCCAGCCACCGCTCCGCCGCGGCTCTCCACGACGTCCAACGCATACCGGGTGGCAGGATCGACGTGACGGCGCCGAGCGGACGGGTCATCCGCGGCGTCCGCTGCCACACGAGCCGCTCGCTTGCCGACCAGGACCGCACGATCATCGACGGCATCCCCGTCTCCTCGATCGAGCGCACGCTGCTCGATCTGGCCGCGATCTACTCGCGCCAGCGGCTGCGCTCCACGATCGAGGCAGCCCAGCGCCGCGACCTGCTCGATCGCGACAGGTTCGACTCGCTCCTGGCACGAAGCGTCGGCCACCGCGGCGCGATGCCCCTCAAACGGGGGCTCGCCCAGCTCCACGACGAGGCGCCCTGGACCCAATCGGGCCTCGAGCGCGCGTTCCTCGAGCTGATCCGCGAGGCCGGCCTGCCCGAGCCGCTCACCAACGTGTTGGTCGATGGCGAGCTCGTCGACGTCTACTGGCCCCAACACAACCTCGTCGTAGAGCTCGACAGCTACGACTATCACCGCGGCAAGCGCTCGTTCGAAGACGATCGCCGCAAGGACACGAAGCACCTGCTCGCGGGCCGGCGCTCGATCAGAGTGACGGGCGACCGCGTCGCATATCAGCGGCGGGCGCTGCTGGGCGATCTCAGCGCGCTACTCGCTGACGGGGCGGCATCAGGTCCGTGATCGTGCCCTCGGCCATCTCGGCCGCGAACATCACGGTCTCCGACAGCGTCGGATGTGGATGCACGGTCAGCGCGATGTCCTCCGCGTTGGCGCCCATCTCGAGCGCGTGCACGGTCTCGGCGATCAGCTCGCCCGCACCGACGCCGACGATCCCGCAGCCAAGCACCCGATGCGTTCCGGGCTCGACCAGCAGCTTCGTGAGCCCGTCGTCGCGGCCCAGCGAAAGCGCCCGTCCCGAGGCGGCCCACGGGAACACCGCCTTCTCGTACTCGACTCCGGTCGCGCGCGCCTCGGTCTCGGTCAGACCCATCCATGCGACCTCTGGGTCCGTGTAGGCAACGGACGGAATCGCCCGCGCATCAAACTCGACATCCATGCCGGCGATCACCTCTGCGGCCGTCGTCCCTTCGTGGCTCGCCTTATGCGCCAGCATCGGCCCACCCACGATGTCCCCGATCGCGTAGATGCCGGGGACGTTCGTACGAAGGCGAGAGTCGACGAAGATGAAGCCGCGTTCATCGACCGCGACTCCGGCGGCTGCGGCGTCGATCGCGTGGCCGTTCGGGACCCGCCCGATCGCGACCAGCACCTGGTCGAACATCCGCGAGCCGACGCCCTCGATCTCGACCTTGACGCCGTTCTTCTGCGCCTTGGCCTCGGCGACTCTGGTGCCCAGCAGGACGTCCTCGTAGCGGCCGCCGATTCGTTTTGCGAGCGGCTTGACGAGATCCGGATCGCACTCCGGCATCAGCCGGTCCAGCAATTCGACGACGGTCACCTTGGCGCCAAGCGCGTCGTACACGCACGCCATCTCAAGCCCGATGATGCCGGCGCCGATCACCAGCAGCCGGCCCGGGATCGATGCAGGCGACAGCGCGTCGCTCGAGTCGATCACGCGCGGGTCTTCGGGCAGGCCGGGCAGCATCGCCGCCTGCGAACCGGCCGCGATGATGCAGTTCTCGAAGGTGATCTCGCGCTCGTCGACCGCCAGCGACGATCGGCCCGTGAACCGCCCGACGCCGTGTAGCACGTCGACGCCGCGTTGCTTGGCGAGTCCGTCGAGGCCCTTCGTCAGCCTGTCCACGACTGACGTTTTCCAGCCGATCAAGGAACCGACGTCGACCTTCGGCTTGCCGAACGAGACCCCGTGGGCGGCCATCTCCTCGACCTCAGCGATCACTCGGGCCGCGTGAAGCAGCGCCTTCGACGGGATGCAACCAACGTTCAGGCACACCCCGCCCAGCCGCTCGTAGCGCTCGACCAGCGCGACCCGCAAGCCGAGATCAGCGGCCCGGAACGCGGCCGTGTAGCCGCCAGGTCCGGAGCCGAGTACGACCACCTGGTAATCGCGGTCGCCGCCAGGCACGGGCTCCGGTGGGGCCTCGCGCTCGACCGCTGTCTCAACCGGCCCTGCACCATCGGACGACGATTCGAAGGTCATCAGCACGCTGCCCTCTGACACTCGGTCGCCGATCGCGACCCGCAGCTGGGTCACTGTCCCGGCGACTGGCGCCGGGACGTCCATCGTCGCCTTGTCGGATTCGAGCGTGACCAGCGGGTCCTCGACCGCGATCGTGTCGCCCGGCGAGACGTGGATCTCGATCACGGGGACATCGGTGAAGTCCCCGATGTCCGGGACGCGGATCTCCGACGGCGTCAAAGCAGCGCCCTGCGCAGGTCGGACAGCACGCCCACCAGATACGACGTGAAGCGCGCCGCAAGCGCCCCGTCGATCACCCGGTGGTCGTACGACAGCGACAGTGGCACCATCAGTCGCGGCACGAACTCCGAACCGTTCCAGATCGGCTTCATCGCCGAGCGGGTGACCCCGAGGATCGCTACCTCTGGCGCGTTGACGATCGGCGTGAACGACGTGCCGCCGATCCCGCCCAGCGACGAGATCGTGAACGTCGAGCCGCTCATCTCGGCCGGCGACAGCTTGCCCTCCCGGGCCTTCGACGACAGCACCGTCAGGTCGGCGGCGATCTCGAACAGGCCCTTCTGGTCGGCCTGCTCGATCACCGGCACCACCAGCCCGCCCGGGGTGTCGGCCGCGAACCCGATGTTGTAGTAGCGCTTCAGGACCAGCTCGTCGCCGTCGAGCGACGAGTTGAACGTCTCGAATTCCTTCAGCGCCGCGACGCACGCGATAACCAGGAACGAGACCATCGTCATCTTCACGTCGCTTTGCTCGGCGTTGAGCTTCTTGCGCCACGCCTCTAGCTCGGTGATGTCGGCCTCGTCGTTGTGGGTGACGTGCGGGATCATCACCCAGTTGCGCGCCAGGTTGGGCGCCGAGATCCGCTGGATTCGTGAGCGCGGGACACGCTCGACCGGACCGAACTTCTCGAAATCGACGGTCGGCCATGGCAGCAGATCCAGACCAGGCGACACAGGCCCGGCCGGTGCGGACGGGGCCGGCCCGCCGGCGGCCGCCTGCTGCACGTCGTCCTTGGTGATCCGCCCCTTGCGGCCGCTGCCGCTGACGCGGCTGAGCTCGACGCCGAGCTCGCGCGCCAGGCGGCGCGCGGACGGGCTGGCGTAGACCGGATGACCCCGGTCGGGCCCGGTTGTGGCAGCAGGATCACTCCAGTCAGGCCCGGTTTCGGCGAGGCTGGATGCCGAGTCGGGCGTCGCTGGAGCGGACGCCGAGCGGGCCGTGGCCGGAGCGTCGCCGTTTGTCCGGGCAGGTGGCGGGCCGGGCGGCGGGGGCGTGGCAGCCGCGGGCTCCGGCTCAGGTTCAGCCGGCGCCGCCTCAGCCGGCGCCGCCTCAGCCGGCGGCGCCTCGACCGCCGCCACCGCGGTAGCCGCGTCGGGCCCCTCGATCGTCATCAGCGCCGAGCCCTGCGAGACCTGGTCGCCGAGCGACACGAGGATCTCCTTGACGACGCCGGCCACCGGCGCGGGCACGTCCATTGTCGCCTTGTCCGACTCGAGCGTCACGAGCGGGTCCTCGACCGCGACCGTGTCGCCGGCTGAGACCAGGATCTCGATGATCGGGACGTCGTCGAAGTCGCCGATGTCGGGGACTTCGATCGTCCGCGTAGCTGTACTCATACCGTCGTCGGCATCGGCGCCTCGGGGTCGATGTCGTACTGTTCGATCGCCTCGGCGACGACCGCCGGCTCGATGGCTCCCTCGGCCGCCAGCTCGCTCAGCGCCGCGACCGCAACGTAATGGCGGTCGACCTCAAAGAACCTGCGCAACGCTCGCCGCGAGTCGCTGCGGCCGAAGCCGTCGGTGCCGAGCACGCGGTAGCGGCCGCGGACCCACTGGCGAATCTGGTCGGCGAACGCGCGTATGTAGTCGGTCGATGCGACCACCGGCCCGCGCCGCCCGTCGAGGCACTCGCTCACGTAGGCGCGGCGCGGCTCGGCGAGCGGGTGGAGCATGTTCGCGCGCTCGACCTCGATCCCGTCGCGGCGCAGCTCCGTAAATGATGTGACGCTCCAGACGTCGGCCTGTACGTCGAAGTCCGAGGCGAGCAGCTCGGCCGCCGCCAGCACTTCGTTGAGGATCGTCCCGGACCCGAGCAGCTGCACACGTGGCTTCTTGGACCGCTTGGGCCCCTCGCGCAGCAGGTACATCCCGCGCAGGATCCCCTCCCGTGAGCCGTCCGGCATCGCCGGATGGACGTAGTTCTCGTTCATCAGCGTCAGGTAGTAGAAGACGTCCTCCTGCTCGACGACCATCCGCTGGAGCCCCTCGTGGATGATCACCGCTACCTCGTAGCCGAACGTCGGGTCATACGCACGGCAGTTGGGAACGACCGAGAACAGCACATGGCTTTGGCCGTCCTCGTGTTGCAGGCCCTCGCCGTTCAACGTCGTTCGCCCGGCCGTGCCGCCCAGCAGGAAGCCGCGCGCGCGGGTGTCCCCGGCCGCCCAGATCAGGTCGCCGACCCGCTGGTAGCCGAACATCGAGTAGTAGATGTAGAACGGGATCATCTGCACGCTGTGCGTGCTGTATGAGCTCCCGGCGGCGATGAACGACGACACCGAGCCGGCCTCGGTGATCCCCTCCTCGAGGATCTGACCGTGCTCGTCCTCCTTGTAGAACATCAGCTGCTCGGAGTCCTGCGGCTGGTACAGCTGGCCGACCGGCGAGTAGATGCCGACCTGCCTGAACAGGCCCTCCATCCCGAACGTCCGCGACTCGTCGGGGACGATCGGGACCACGTGGGGACCCAGCGACCGGTCGCGCAGCAGCGCCGCGAGCACCCGGACGAACGCCATCGTGGTCGAGATCTCGCGATCGCCCGTTCCCTCGAGCTGGCCCTTGAAGGTCTCGAGCTCAGGCACCTCGAGCTGCGCAGCCGTCCGCCGCCGAACCGGCATCACGCCGCCGAGCTTGGCCCGGGACTCGCGCAGGTAGCGCATCTCGGGCGCGTCGTCGGGCGGCTTGTAGTACTCGGCATCGCGCACCTGCGCGTCGGTCAGCGGCAGCTCGAAGCGGTCGCGGAACGCCAGCAGCGCCGCCTCAGTCATCTTCTTGGCCTGGTGGGTGATCATCTGGCCCTCGCCCGAGACGCCCATCCCGTAGCCCTTGATCGTCTTTGCGAGGATCACCGTCGGCTGCTGGTGATGGCGGACGGCGAGGTCGTAGGCCGCGAACACCTTCTGCTGGTCGAGCCCACCGCGGTTCAGCAGCCAGATCTCGTCGTCGGTCATATGTGCGACGCGCTCCAGTAGGCGCGGGTCGCGGCCGAAGAAGTGCTCGCGTACGTAGGCGCCGTCGCGCGACTTGAAGGTCTGGTACTCGCCGTCGACGCAGTCCTCCATCACCTTGACGAGCGCGCCATCGGTATCGGCGGCGAGCAGCGGATCCCAGCGGCTGCCCCAGATCACCTTGATCACGTTCCAGCCCGCGCCGCGGAAGTCGGCCTCGAGTTCCTGGATGATCTTGCCGTTGCCGCGCACCGGACCGTCGAGGCGCTGCAGGTTGCAGTTGACGACCCAGATCAGGTTGTCGAGCCGCTCGCGGCCCGCGAGCCCGATCGCGCCCATCGACTCGGGCTCGTCCATCTCGCCGTCGCCGAGGAACGCCCACACCTTGCGACCCTCGGTGTCGGTCATCCCGCGCGCGCCGAGGTACTTCATGAAGCGGGCCTGGTAGATCGAGGTGATCGCTCCGATCCCGAGCGACACGGTCGGGAACTGCCAGAAGTCGGGCATCAGCCAAGGGTGCGGGTACGAGGACAGGCC
Organism: Solirubrobacteraceae bacterium; assembly: GCA_052147875.1. Taxonomy (GTDB): domain Bacteria; phylum Actinomycetota; class Thermoleophilia; order Solirubrobacterales; family Solirubrobacteraceae; genus Palsa-465. The sequence goes on from JBKQJQ010000397.1 coordinate 15,399, forward strand.
GCCTCTGACAGAGACCTCCTGCCGGAAGCCGTCGAGCTGCTGCTCGGTCAGCCGTCCCTCGAGGAACGCGCGCGCGTAGTTGCCCGGCGACGAATGGCCCTGGAAGTAGACGAGGTCGCCCGGCTTCTCGTCGGTCGAGGCGCGCCAGAAGTGGTTGTAGCCAACCTCGTACAGGGCGGCCAGCGACTGGTAGCTGGCGATGTGGCCACCGAGCTCTGACGACAGCTTGTTGGCGCGCACGACCATCGCGATCGCGTTCCAGCGGACGATCGAGCGCAGCCGGCGCTCGAGCAGCGGATCACCCGGGAACGGCGGCTCGCGGTCGGCCGGGATCGTGTTCACGTACGCGGTGTTGAGGCTCCCGATCGCGCCGGTGCCGGCGTGCTGCGCGCGCTCGACGACGCGCGTGAGCAGCTGGCGCGCGCGGTCGGGACCGTCGTTCCAGACAACCGCATCGAGCGCCTCGAGCCACTCGGTCGTCTCGACCGCGTCGAGATCCGCTTCGGCGCCGTTGGTACTTGGAGGCTGAAGCTGCACGGAGTCAGTCACTGAAAGAGCTTCCCCTGATGGCTCGTGAATTCGACTATACCCGCGCCGCGCTGCGCGCATGAGGACGTCATTTCGCGTAGCTTGCAGGGATGAGCCTGACGCAAGTCGAAGGGGTCGCCGGCGCCCCGTGGGAACGTCAGCTGGCGGGTTCGCTCGACCAACTGGTCGTCGAGTCAGAACTGCTGGCCGGCAACCCGCTCGGGGACCCCGCCCGGCGCCCGCTGTATGTCTACCGTCCGCCCGGCGTGGAACTCGGACACGATCGTCAGCTGCCGTCGATCTATGTGATCCAGGGACTGACCGGGCAGCTGGACATGTGGCTGTCGCGCACGTCGCTAGAGCTCAACTTCGTCGAGCGCCTCGACGCAATGTTCTCGGCGGGCGAGTGTCCTGACGCGGTGATCGTGATGGTCGATGCGTGGACGTCGCGTGGGGGCTCCCAGTTCATAAACTCGGCCGGCACCGGCCGTTACATGGACTACCTGTGCGACGAGGTCGTCCCGTTCATCGACGAGCGCTATCCGACGAGCGCCGACCGCGACCATCGCGGGCTGACCGGCAAGTCATCGGGTGGCTACGGGGCGATGGTTGTGCCGATGCTGCGGGCGGACGTGTTCGGCGCGCTCGCTTCGCACGCGGGTGACGCGTTGTTCGAATGCTGCTATCAGCCCGAGTTTCCGCTGACCGCCCGAACGCTGCGCGACCACTTCGACGGCTCCTGGGAGGTGTTCAACGAAAGTCTGGCGGCCGCCGACCACCTCGAGTTTCATCGCTACGGCGCGCCGCTGAACGTCTATGCAATGGGGTGCTGCTACTCGCCCGATCCCGATCGTCTCGGACACCCCCTGATCCCGTTCGAGATCTCGAGCGGGAAGCTGATCGACGAGATCTGGCGGCTGTGGCTCGCGTACGACCCGGTCCGTCTGGCTCCCGAGCACGGCGACGAGCTCCGGAGCATGCGCCGGATCTACCTCGACGCCGGGCGCGGTGACGAGTGGTATCTCGACCTCGGCGCGCAGGCATTCGCCGACGAGCTCGACAAGCTCGGGGTCGAGTACACGCTCGAGCTGTTCGACGGCAAGCACGGCGGACTGGGTTACCGGTATCCGGGCGCGATCCGCGAGCTCGTCACCGCTCTGTTGTGAGCGACGCCGAGCTCGCGTTCGCCGGGCCCCAGGCGATCGCGGAGCTGGTCCGTACGGGCGAGGTCAGGCCGCGCGAGCTGGTCGAGCTCTACCTACGGAGGATCGAGGCGCTCGATCCGCGGCTGAATGCGTTCCGGACCACGTTCGCCGAGCAGGCGCTGGCCGCGGCCGACGAGCCGGCGATCCCGGACGGTCCGCTCGCCGGGGTCCCGATCGCGATCAAGGACGACATCCCGGTCGCCGGGCAGGTCGCGACGATGGGCACGGGGACGATCCGCGCGCCCGCCGTGGCCGACGCCGAAGCGGTCCGGAGGTTGCGCGTCGCCGGGGCGATCCCGGTCGGGATCACGAACGTCCCGGAGCTGATGATCTTCCCGTGGACAGCGACCGCCGCCAACGGCATCACGCGCAACCCATGGCATCTCGAACGCACGCCGGGGGGTTCCTCGGGCGGGTCGGCCAGCGCGGTGGCTGCGGGCATGGTGGCGGCCGCGACCGGCTCGGACGGCGGCGGATCGATCCGCATCCCGGCCGCGTCGTGCGGCCTGGTCGGGATGAAGCCCACCCGTGGCCGGGTCTCGGCGCAGCCGGACGGTTCGGGCTGGCTAGGGTTGTCGGTGTTCGGGGCGCTGGCGCGGACCGTGGCCGACAGCGCGCTGCTGCTCGACGTGATGCACGGCGCGATGCCCGGCGACGAATACGCGGCGCCCGCGTTCGAGGGCAGCTACCTCGAGGCTGCGTCGACGCCGCCGGGCAGGCTGCGAATCGCGGTCTCCCGCAAGGTTCCCCCGGGCCTGATCGCCCGGGTCTCGCAGGACCAGCGGGTCGCGTGGGAGCGAACCGCGAAGCTGCTCAGCGAACTCGGTCACGAGGTCGTCGAGCGCAGCCCGGCGTACGGGCTCGCGCAGCTCGACTTCGTGCAGATGTGGCTGCGCAGCATCTATGAGTCAACGCTCGAAGTGCCCGACGCGACGCAGCTGGAGCCGCTCACTCGGCAGATGGCGGCCGGCGGCCGCTGGCTCGTGCCGCCTGGCCGGCGTGCGCGTCTCGGCACAAAACAGGCTGCGACCAGCGCCCGCATCATGGCGCTCTGGGACGAGGTCGACGTCCTGGTCACGCCAGGCGCGGCGACGACCGCGATCGGAGCCGAGGGCGCCTACCGTAAGCCGGCGCCGCTGGCGATCGACGTTGCGGCTCGCTTCACGCCGTTCACGCCGCTGTTCAACCTGACGGGCCAGCCCGCGATCACGATCCCGGCGGGGATCGGCGCCGACGGCCTGCCGCTCAGCGTGCAGCTGGTCGGGCGTCTCGGGGCTGAGGACCAGCTCTACTCGCTCGCCGGACAGCTAGAGTCGGCCGCCCCATGGGCGCAGCGCCGCCCGCCATTGGCGTTCGAAGCTTGAGGAGGTAGTCGATGATCCGGACCGGCGCCGGATTGGCGACGCTCTTAGCTGCCGTGGTCATCGCGTGGACGTTGGCCGCTCAGGCGGCCGACGCGAGGGTCGTGTGGCTGTGCAAGCCCGGCCAGCACCCCGACCCGTGCACCGCAGGCCTGTCGACGACCGTCTACTCGCCGACGCTGCGCAAGCTCCGCGTGGCGCACC
>JBKQJQ010000398.1:0-9864 GCA_052147875.1 Solirubrobacteraceae bacterium
TGGGGGCATTCCGCTCACCCGCCGGGCCCGTTTGGGCCCGGCGGGTTTGCGCCCCGCACACACCGCGGGGGAGACCCAACCGCCGCCACGTCCAGCACGCCCCCGCTGGCTTGAGACAGCGGTCCTCGCTGCTACAACGACAAGCCCGGCGAGGAGTTGCGGTTCAGCCTGGTTCGGTGATCCCGTAGCTGGCGAGGTCGGCGCACTCGAGGTGCATCATCACAGGACGCCTGTCAAGCAATTCGGGTTCGCCAGCGACCGAGGTTTCACGGCCGTGCTCGACCACGATCACACGCTCATAGATGCCGATGCGGTCGCCGCAATGAGCGCACGTGAGGAAGTGCTCTCGCTCCAAACTGCGTGGGATTATCGGGGCTTGGCCGGGCTAACCACGTCAGTAGTCGCCCGCGTCATCGTCGGTGCTTTATCGGGGCGCGTTGACCGCAATCGGCCCGAAGCGTTGGAGGGATTGGGGAAGGGGCGACCCCGAGCACCGTCAGGAGTCGCCGCGCCGAGGGCAGCCTTAGCTCGCCGTAGGATGACGCCATGAGCCCCGCCGGCGCAGGCGTCAGACAGTTCCGGACGCACACGAACAAGCCCGTGATCGGCGCGGTCCTGGCCGTTGCCGCGCTGGTCGGCTGCATGCTGCTGATCCCCGCCGGCAGTCAGGCTCGAGCCCATACCGCACCGCCGGTCGCAGCGCTCTCGCCCGCGTGGGCGGAGTTTCAGTCCGACTGCGTATCAGGGCCGGCGCCCGGGCAGGGGAGCACCCCGCAAGCGTGCGTGTGTTGGGAGGGCAACCTGCAGGCCGAGGTGGTCGTGCCGGGCTACGCGGTCGACGCGCTCAACGCCGCTCAGTTAGGAGGAGGGCCGGCCTTCACCGTCTTGCAGAACATCGGCAACGTTGCGATCAGCAACGCTGCACAGGGATGCGGCCTCTATCAGCAATGACGGATGACGAACTCGACCCTCGGTGGGCAGAGGCGGTGACGCTTGGGCAGTTGGGCGAGCTCGTCGCCGAATGGCTCGAGGGCCGGATTCAGCTGGACCCCGTTCTACCTGGGACCGCCCGACTCGAAGACGCTGCCACTGGTTCGCGTTCTCGCCCAGCTCAATCGGTCGGGTTCCTGACCGATCAGTCGCAGCCGGGAGGGATCGACGGTGACTGGGCGCAGCGTGCGTTCGTAACCGGCTACTGCAACGACGGCGCTGCTGAGCGGCTTGCGTCCGTCTCCGTTCGAGTGGATCTCGTCGTCCTCTCGCAATACCCGGCAGGCGAGGAGCGCCCGTCGTTCGAGTTTCCGGTTACGCGGGACGGGAACCGCACCCACACCGCCCTGTTCGGGCACGACTACGACTGGACGGGCATACCCCCGGAAGTGTGCGCGGTGCTTCAGGACGCCTGGTACGTCAGCGCGTGCGACCCGGTATGGGGGCGTAACGACCTGCTCTGGCCAGCGCTCCTCGACGCGATGATGCGACCGATCGAGGACGTGCGAAGGCTCGCTGATCGACCCGCCCGATTGCATCGACACGTCTCAGGACTGATCAGCAGCGGGTTCGTCGTCGGGTAGCTCGACGGTCCGTAGCACATCACCATTTGGGCCGTAGATCACCGCCCGGCGCGACTCGCCCGACTTCGGTCTCCGCAGGCCACGCAGGTACTTCCGGAGGTAGTCGACCAGCAGCAGCGCCAAGCCGTCCTCGCTGACGTGAACAGCGATCTGTTGAACGACCTCGAGCCAGTTGCGGCGCTCCCACGGGTCCCGCTCCACCGTTGCGTCGACTCCGGCTTCTCGCAAGGCCGACTCGAGCCTGTCGTACTGCTCGCGGTGCATCGCCAGGTCACGAAGACCGGCGGGCTTGATCAGGACGCTCGCCAAGGCGTCAGTCTCCCACCGCCGGGCGCTCGTCGTTTGTAGGCTCCCGCTCGATGGCTGAGGAGCGGATGCCGGACGAGGCTGCGGTTCGAGAGATAGCCGAGCGCCAAGGGCTTGTCCTCACGCACAGCAAGGACGGCCGGTACGACTTCCACGACGACGAGATCGATCAAGACGTGAGCACACTGGGAGGTCCGGACCGCTGGCGCTGGAGACTTCCCGAGGCTTGTCACTACCTGGAGCGGGAGGGGTGGCTCGAGGACCGGGATCTCTACCGCGAGGCGACGGACATCGCACACGGACGCGGATGGCATCTCGTGAATGACTCGAACGGGTGGATCTGGAGCGTCAGGGATGCGACGGGGAGCGATCTTGCCAAGGGGCCGTTTCGCACCTGTGTCAAATGGCTGCGCGAGCGGCCTATGGGCGACTAGCGTCCCGCATCAGCAAATGGCAGCCCTGTCGTAATCGCCGCAAAACCCCGTCAATAGCGCGCTATCTGCCGATTGGCTCCGTACACGCGGAGAGCGCGAATCCCCAATGTTTATGGGCGATCCGCGCTCAGGAGCCGGTCCGGCAACCACGCTTGCCATGCAGAAGGTCGAGGGTTCGAGCCCCTTCAGCCGCTCTTCGCGAAGACCTCTCGAGATCCGCGCACGGCAGGAGCCCGAGATGCATGGTGCCGAGTGAATACCGGTCTTTGCCGGCGTGCTGCGCGACCGAGGTCAGCGGGTCGTTCCGCATTCGCCCGGCGTTGCCGAACCCCGCGCTCGCCGTCGGCGTTCTCCGGCGTCTCTTCCGATGCGCAAGCGCGGATCCACCTCGAGTCCTCCCTGGCTCATCTGCCGGACCTTGCTTTGCCGCTCGCACGGGCGTTGCTACCGTCGGCTGCCGATGAACGTCCGGCTCTTTTCGATGCCCGGCTCGCACGCCGCGACGACGGGTCAGCTGCTGTTCGATCACAAGGGAATCAACTACAAGCGGACTGACCTGCTGCCGGTCGTCTCGTGGGTCGTGCTCAAGGCTCTCCGATTCCCCGACGTGACCGTGCCCGCAGCCAAGATCGACGGTGAGCGGGTACAGGGAACGCGGGCGATCGCCCGCGAGCTCGAGCGCCGCAAGCCGGAGCCCCCGCTGTTTCCTGACGATCCAGTGCGAAGACGAGCCGTGGAGGAGGCCGAGCGCTTCGGCGACGAGGAGCTCCAGCAAAAGATCCGAGAGATCTTCCTCTGGTCGGCCCGCAAGGACCGCAGCGGACTCGTCGGCTACCTCAAGGGCGCAAAGATCGGGATGCCGCATCGAGTCGCTGCGAGGATCGCAGGCCCCTTCATCGCAGTCGATGCCCGGTCCCGCGGAGCCACCGACGACAACGTCCGCCGTGCGATCGCCGTCTTCCCCAGGATGCTCCAACGAATCGACGACTGGATGGAGGAGGGCATCCTCGGGGGCGAGCCCCCGAACGTGGCCGACCTGCAGATCGCCCCGAGCCTGCGCTTGGCCATGAGCCTCGATGATCTCCGACCGGCGATCGAGGGCCGGCCAGCAGGCCGGCTTGCGACCCAAATCGTCAAGGACTTTCCAGGGAGAACCCCGGGGGTGCTGCCGCCGGAGTGGCTCGAACCGATCACCGCTCCCGCCGGCTGAGCGACCAACTCTTGGGGTGACCAGGCACCTCGCGGCCACCCGGCGTCGTAAGCGTCGGTCCGAACTGCACCACGGCCGCCGGGTTCGCATCGGGCAGCCGCGTCAGCGCCTACGGTGCGCCGGCGCAGACCGCATCGGCTCGATCGCGCGCGGACCGTAAGCGGCTTCGGCACCGGGCGTGCCGCGCCGCCCCGCGGCGGCGCGGCACGAGGTCGGCGTTCACTGCTAGTGGTGCTGGCTGGCCAGCGCGGCGAGCTCCAGCGGGAAGGCGGCTTTCGCCGTCCCCAGCCCGCTGGCCAGGTCGTAGCCCGGCCCCGCGTTGTACCCCACCACCGTGATCGTCTGACCGGTGCTGGGCTGCGTCCAGGTGACCGTGTTGTTGCCGATCGTGATGTCGGTGATGCCGGAGGCGCGGCCGTCGCCCATCTCGTACAGGTACTGGTTGATGTTCCCGAGCGGGTGACCGGCGGCCTGGTCGGCCATCGCCACCTCACCCGAGAACAGCGGCGTGGCCTCGCTCGTGCCGCAGATCGGGGCCCAGCCGTTCAGCGACGTGAGCGGCGGCGGGAACGTCTCGTAGGTGTTCACCGCGCCGCTGCAGGATCCGCTCATCATTACGTCGGGCACGCCGCGCGCGCCGCCGACCACGGACTGCACGCCCTGCTGGAAGCTCGGCCGCGCGAACACCGCCGAGACGCCGCCGTTGCTCGCACACGGGGCGTCCCCGAAGCAGGAGCTCGGCGGGTCGTTCCAGACGGTGTCGGGTGCGGTCCGGTTGCCAGACGCATCGAGGGACAGATGGGTGCCGCCCACCGCCGTCACCAGCGGGTCGCTGTCGGGCCAATCGATCACGCGGAACGGGTAGTTGTCCGACTGGTCCAGCTCGTAATCGGTCGCCCCGTCGTCGCCGGTCGCAGCGAGCACGGTGACGCCCTTGGCCGCCGCGTCCTCGAACGCGTAGCGCAGGCGGTAGATCAGCGCCGGGTCGAACTGCCCCTGGGCGTTCTGGAACGTCTGCTCGGTGGCGCCGAAGCTCTGGCTGATCACGGAGGCGAGATGGTGGTCGATCACGTACTGCTCGGCGTCCATCATCTGCGGCAGGCCCTGCACGCCCTCGGTCTCGTCGATCGGGGTCTCGACCAGGATGATCTTCGCCCCGGGCGCCATCGCGTGCGAGAACTCGACGTCGAGCGTCGCCTCCTCCGCCCATCCGGGCTGGTCCGGGTAGAGAGTCGGGTTCCAGGCGGGCGGCGCGCCGGCCGGCGCGAGCACCTCGAACGACGGTGGCGGCGGCAGGTGGTTGCCCCGGTCGAACGTCTGGAGGTCGCTCTGGATCGTCGGCGACCCGTACGAGTCGACGAGCACGATCGTCTCGCCGCGACCTGTCAGACCTTGCGCGTTCAGCTGGTCGACCCCATACGCATGCCGGATCTGGCCGGCGGTGTAGCACCCGTCGCCGAAGGCGACCTCGCACTGCGCATACGTCGGTTGCTGGGGGAACTGACCAGGGAACCTGATGTGGAACGACACCGCGCCGGCCACACCACCTCCAAAAGCGAGCATCGCCGCCCCAGCCGCCACCGAGATGGCGATCCCCTTCAAGATATGAGCGCGCACGCTCGCCTCCTCTTGGTTGTACCGGTCCGAGCGGGATTCAACCACTGCCTCCGCATTGCGGTATCAGCAGCGGCTGCGATGATCAGTTTCAGCACACACCTCGGGCGGCGATTCGCAGGCGCTGGGTTCAGATCGTGGTTGACCTGGCGTGGATGTTGCGAGTAGAACCCTTGCCGGAATGGCGCGATCGCGAGCGGCGAAGTCGAGGCGAGAGCACGATGCTCGCTCCCCAGCGGACACCGGGTTCGCGGTGCTCGACCCCTGGGACCAGCCCACATTAGAGCCGGTCGTGGAGGTGGAGACGGTCGTCGGGCCGTTGCTGCTGCCGCGCAACGACCACGTCATCACGGCGGAGCTCGCCCACTGCGGGGTGTGGGAGCCAGCCGAGACGCGATACCTCCAGGCGACGCTCCGCCTTGGCCAGACGTTCGTCGACGTCGGTGCGCATGTCGGCTACTTCAGCGTGCTCGCCGCCAAGCGCGTCGGGCCCTCGGGGACCGTGATTGCGGTCGAGCCAGAGGCGCGAAACCTCGACCTGCTGCACCGCAACCTCACCCGGAACGGCTGCAACATGGCCCGCGTGATGCCGTTCGCGGCCGGTTCGACCGTCGGCTGGATGTCGCTCGCGCTCGATGAGGAGAATCGCGGCGCTCACCGGCTCGTGCGCGAAGGCGACCCCGATGCTCGCGCCTCGGCGCGATGCGTGCGTCTGGACGACCTGCTGCCGGCGAAGGTCGACGTGGTCAAGATCGACGCCCAGGGTTACGACCACGAGGTGATCGATGGACTCCAGGACACGCTGGACGCCAACCGCCACGCCGTTCTGCTCGTCGAGCTCTCGCGCTTCGAGCTCCGGCGGCGAGGCCTGGACTGCGGCGCCGTGCTCGCCCGCTACGAGGCGCTTGATTTCACGATCTCGATGTTGGAGCACAGCGGCAACCCGCGCACGGTCTCCCGCGACGAGGTTCTCGCGTTCGTGGACGATCCGCGCTGCCGAGACGACTTCTCGCTGGTCCTCGAACGCTGCCCGACGCCGCCATTCACGCTCCAGTCGTGCCCGGCGAGGGTGGACGGGCTGACGGTCGAGGAGACGGCGGACGGGCTGTTGGTCTCCCAGCCTGCCAGCGGCCAGGTGCATCAGCTCAATCAGACGGCAGCGGTGGCATTGGATCTGTGCACGGGGGAGCGGTCGGTCGCCTCGATCGTCGGGCTCGTCCAGACTGTGTATGAACTTGACGAGCCGCCAACGGCTGCGGTGGAGCAATGCCTCGATCGTCTGCGCCGCACAGGCATCGTCGGCTGAAGGTCGGCTCGCTCCCCGGTGCCGTCATCTCCCACTCACGGCATGCGGCGGCGGTCGCATCACGCGCGCGTCGGCGGGCTGGCGTCCCGTGCGCCGGCGAGGTCGTGCTGCTCGACCGCTTCGCGGAACATCGTCGCGATCGCCGCCGGGCTATAGCGCCGACGGATGTCGGCGGCGATCGGCTCGGCGAGCGCGGCGGCGCCTCGCGGGTCGGCGGCAACCTCGCGCAGGAGCGTCGCGGCGTGGTCGATGTCTGGCTCGGCCCAGCGCTGGTCGGGGGTGTAGCTGTCGGCACGGGCGGGGTCGTGCACAGCGATCAGCTCGAAGCGCACGAGGTGCTGGCACGCGGAGAGGTAGTCGAGCTGCCCCCCGAAACCGGTGGTCACGACCGGCTTGCCGTTCGCGGCCGCGTCGAATGCCCCGAGGCCCCAGCCCTCACACCGAGCAAGCGAGAGATAGCAGTCACCGCGGCGATGCAGAGCCGAGATCTCCGCGTCCGTGAGCTCACGCGTGACCAGCCTGACCGCGGGAGGATCGGGGTGCGACGCGAGCAGCCGGGCGACCGTCCAGGCGCTCGTTCCCTTGCCGGCGGCGCCTCCGGCATCCGCGTGACGGGCGCGGCGATCCCAGTGGGAGCTCTTGACGATCAGCAGCACGCGATCACGGCCGGTGAACGCCCGCAGATACGCCTCGATCGTCAAGAACGGCGCCTTGCGCTCGTTCCATTCGGCGATCGTGTAGAAGACCAGTACGTCGTTCGGGATCTCGCTCCACGCGGCCGCCGATCGCCCGGTGTTGATAGCGGCTGCGACGTGCGGCACGATCGCGACCGGCGTGCTCACGGCGGAGCGCTCGAGCGCCTCGGCGCTGAACCGGGAGGGGACGACCACCAAGTCGGCCTCGTTCAAGCAGCAGCCCCAGTGGCCAGGGATCCGGTCGGTGTCCCAGACCGTATGCGCGACGAGGAAGGCATCGGGGCGGCAGGCCCGGACGAGCGGAACGTATTCGGCTACGAGATGCGCGACGACTACATGCTCGTCGCCCCAGACGGTCCCCGCGCCCGGCTCCCAGCCCAGGCCCCACCCAGGCCCGCTTACGAACGGCGTCCAGCTCACCGGGAGACCCGTTGCCTCGAGCGCTGCGATGCAGCGCTGGGCCGCAACGCCGTAGCCGGATTGCTGGTCAAGCGAGAGATAGCTCCAGCTGGCTGGTTCAGTAGCCCGCCAGGTGCCCGTGTCAGGCACCGATGGAGCGGCTGCCCAAGCGCGCGGTCTGGAGGCCGCAGGGCCAGGTAGGTACTGCCGAGTCATATCCGCAAGCGTGGTCCGTGCTCCGCGAACGAACGACGGGAGGTAACGCCCGGCGTGGACCTCGCTGCAATCCCGTCGCTCCCGATCCCACCATAGGTGGGCCCAGAGGTGCACGCTGAGCGCGCCCGCCGGAATCGCGTGTTGCTCCTCGAGCAGCGCCGACAGCCCCGCCACGGTGTGAGGAAACGAAAAGAATGTCGCCTCGGGTTCGACACGCACCGCCGATGGCAAGAGCCGGCTGAGCTCCTCCGACAGGAAGCCGCTGTGGTTGCTCCAGGTTCCGTTCAGCGAGGCGGCCATCCGCTCGCGCCATGCGTTTGCAAACGGCGCGCCCCGTTCGGCCATCATCAACGCGTTGCACAGTGAGGGTCGCAGTTCGCCGGAGCGCTCGTCCCGCACTGCCGGCTCGCGGCCGATCACGAACGGCGCCTCGAACAGGTCCGTCGGAAACGGGCTGACAAAGATGGTGTCGATGTCGGCGTAGACACCACCGTGCGCGAGCAGCGCATCGAGGCGGATGAAGTCGCCATGGTGCGCGTAGCGGTAGGCGCCGGGCACAAGACCTCCGGAGTAGTCCGCCGCCAGCACCTCGGGCACGAGATCGACCTCGACGAGCGTGAGGTGCGGCTGGACGCGCTCCCACCACGGTCCCCATGGGCGATGCTTGTGATGGAAGTAGATCGTCTCCGGCTCGAGCACGCGGCGGCAAGACTCAAGCGACGCGTAATGCAAGAAGTGAAACGGCTCGGCCTGCTCCTGGAGCCCGAACACGAAGTGCGCAGCGCGTGGGATCATCGGGGCGGATGCTAGGGTTTCGCGCGCCGCGGGGGCCGTCCAGGACCATGACCGACCACAACCCCCGCAGGCTCCAGTCGCTCGAGGTCAACGAGGCCGAGGACGGGCTCGTCATCTACGACCCGGCGCGGGACATGGTTCACCACCTCAACCCGTCGGCCACAATCATCTTTGACCTCTGCGATGGGACACGCAGTCCTGAGAAGATCGCCGACGTACTGGCCGAGGCATACAAGCTGGACACGCCTCCGCTGGAGCAGGTTATCGCCGGTCTACGCGACCTCGCCGACCGCGAGCTCATTCGCTGGAACGATCAGGATCGAGACGTCTGAGCGCCCTGACGCGCGCGGCCTGCGGCGCGGCTGAAGAAGCCTCGGATCGCTGGGACCACCACGTCGATGCAATAGCGCTCGCGCACCAGGGCAGCAGCCTCCTCGACGAGGCGTGCGGCGAGCTCTGCGTCTGTGAGTACCGTCTCCGTTGCGGCAGCGGCCTGATCGCAGTCTGCGGCCAACAGTAGATGGTGGCCATCTCTGACCTCGAGTCCCGCGGCAGCGACCCGGGATGCGACAACCGGAACACCGTGGGCGAACGCCTCGAGTAGCTTGATCCGGGTCCCGGCCCCTCTCAGCAGCGGCACCACGACGGCGTCCGCGGCAGCGTAGAGGGGATCGAGATCCGGGACGAATCCAGCCACGTCAACATCCGCAGTACGGAGGTGATTGAGCAGGCCGTCGTGGGGGCCGACGAGCGTCACACGCACCCGCCGGCCAAGGCGTCGCCGCACCGCCGGAGCGATGACTCGAACCAGCAGATCGGCTGCCTCCAGGTTGGGCGGGTAGGTCAGATTGCCGACAAACAGCAGCGACGGAGCCTCGTCGCTGCCCGCCCTGCGCGGGCGCAGCGATAGCGCGGCCAGCGGCACAGCGTTCGGGAGGTGCTCGACGGCAAGCCCGTGGCGCTCGCCGATCGCAACTGCTTCGCCCGCCGACGCGGCCGAAAGGCCATCGAACAGCGGACCGAAGACGTCGAGCAGGCGGTCATAGGCCGCGGCGCGCTCCAGATCACCGGCCGCACGGGCGAACTCGGAGTCGTCCTCGTCGAGATCGAGCGTCGCCCACACGGCCTCGAGCCGCTCGGCGACCGCCACGCCGAGTGGCGCCATGTAGGCGCGTAGGACGTGAAGCGCAACCGGGCCGTCACCGGAAACCGCCCGCACGACTGCGTCGGCCAGCCCGGGCGAGGCGACGCGAGCCGGCGGCGGAAGCGATCCGACCCGCGTGAGCCGCTCGCGCCAGGCTCGGTCGGCAGCGAG
>JBKQJQ010000399.1:0-2538 GCA_052147875.1 Solirubrobacteraceae bacterium
CCTGTGATCTTCGGCAACCAATACCCGCATCGTGTTCGCGCCGGGCCGGGCCGGCGCCGCGATCGCATGCGCCTAGTCCGGGGCTTACAAAGGATGCAGGATCGCAGGTGACAGTCGGGTCACAGCCAGCAAGTCAGGTCACAGCGACAGGTGGCAGCGGTCGCCCTCCGAGAGCGCGCGTTCACCTGACCGGCGGCGGCGAACCCTCGGTGCTTGCCAGCAATGCCGGATCCCATTTGCAGACCGTGCATGCGTGGTGCAGTGCCGACCGTGCAAAGCTGAGTGCCGCCGCGTGCGGATCCACGCTCGCGCAGACATCGTCCCAGTCGAGGACGAACTCTCCGAGTGCGGAATCCCAGCGCGCGGCCGCCGGGGAGAGCGTTCCGTCCGAGAAGCCCTCCACCGCCGGATGGGCGTAGGCGTAGAACGCGGCCTTCGGGTAGCGAGGGTCGCCGGGCCACCAGCCAACGGCGACCTCCTGCGCATCCATCGCGTTGCGCATGATGAAGTCATCCGATGGCGGCTGTGCGGGGCTGCCGGAGAACAGGCTGACGGCGAAGTCAAAGGAGCCCCACCAGGCGTTGACCGGCGTCGACCGGCCGCGATAGGGGGCGCGGTACGCCGCCAGCACGAGCGCCACGCGAGTCACGACCGCGAAGTAGACCGCCGCCCGTTCAGGCTCGTAGGTCGCGTGCTCGCCGTCCTCATCCAACGCGATCGTCCACGGCACCTCTTGCGGGCGCAGATCGAGCTTTACCGCGCCGCCGAAGCGCGTTACCGCATCGACGACGGCGCGTGTCACCTCGGCCACCGGCCTATTCGGCGTGAGCGCCACGTGCTCGGTTTCGCCGTCGCTGTGCTCGACGACCGCCTCATGGGTGCGCAGGTCAAGCGCTGCCACAACTGCGCCTGAGCCGTCCGGCGCGGGCAGCGGCGCCGTCTCCCAACCTCGGGCCGTCAGGCGCAGGGCAGCGTGCTGAAGCTGCGGCTCCGGCGGCGCGAGTGCGACCGCCAGCTTGCCCAGCAACTGCGTATGCGCGTGGAGCGTGTCGCACGTCTCGCTCCAATCGGAGTAGTTGAGTCGCAGCCAGCCAGCGGGCATGGCCGGACGCTATCACCGGTCACTTCTGGCGCCTGCGCGGCGCGCTGGTCTCAGGACGCCCGGTTGCGCCGTTCTGCCAACGGGCGGCGGTCGTATCCGTCGGCGACCGCATAGAGGCGAGCGGGCGCCGGTTCGCCCGGAGCCTGACGTTTATTGGGCATCACGTCGGGCGGGATCATCCAGCCCGGGATCAGCTCGCCGTGCTCGAGCGCCTCGGCCTGCAGCTTATGCGCCGGGACCGCCCGAACCTCGAGTGCGGCAGCCGCGGCGATGATCCGCCGTCGCTTGTCGCCCCGCGAGAAGGGCAGCGCAAGCGCGACGACCATCGCGTACTGGGCCCGCATCCCGTGCGCGTGCAGCTCGATCGTTCCCCACAGCGCGACGGCTCCCGCGACGAGGTCAGTGGTGGCCGCCGACGCGCCGCGGGGCGGTGGCAGATACCAGGCGTGGATCCCACAGGTGCATCCCTTCGCAGGAGCCGGACCGTGGTCGATCGCCCGGTCGCAGTGCGCGGTCTGGACGCCGCGCAGCCAGCGGTCGTTGGCCCGCAGTGGCCACAGCTCGGTTCCGCGCAGACGCCACTGCCGGAAGCCGATGACCGCCGTGATCAGGTCGGGAGCGGCGCCGTCGGTCGACATGCGCCGCTCAGCGGGTGGGCTCGCGCGGGCGCTCGGGCTCGCGCTTGGCGGGCTCGCGCTTGGGTTCAGGCTCGGTGCCCGGCGAGGGGGCCGGCACCGGCAGCACCACCGGCTCAACAATGATCGTGCGTGACGGCCCGTCAAGCGACGAGACCGGTCGATCAGCAAATCGCGGGGGGGGCTCGAATGGACGGCGAGGCTTCATCGCGGTGCCGCGTCCATCGTAGCGCTGGGGATGGGACAGCCAACGCCAGCAGGCGGGGATCTCCCGCGCGGACGCGGCGGTGCGCGGGCGTCGATAGCGTTTGGCAGCGGTGACGATCGCCGCCGACCCCTCCCTCACGCGCCGATTCAACATCAGGGTTCCGCTGCGCGACGAGGTCACGCTGGCCGCCGACCTTGTGCTGCCGAGCGAGCTCCCGGCGCCGGCGGTCGTCATGCGGACTCCGTACGGGCGGTGCGGTGACCGGGCGACGGCACGCGCGGACGCGTTCGCAAAGGCGGGCTATGTCGCTGTGTGGGTCGACGTCCGCGGCCGGGGTGATTCCGAGGGGGAGTTCGAGCCATACCGCAACGACGGTTCGGACGGCGTCGATGTGATCGCTTGGGTCGCCGCGCAGGAGTGGTGTGACGGGGCGGTCGCGACGTTCGGTGGCAGCTATCCCGGCCGTATCCAGTGGCTGACGGCGCTCCACCACCCGCCCGCGCTGGCGGCGATGATCGTGCTCGTCACGCCTTCGGACCCGTTCGTCGAGAACCCGACCGGCGTGCCGGGGCCGATGCACGTCCACTGGTTCC
>JBKQJQ010000400.1:0-4308 GCA_052147875.1 Solirubrobacteraceae bacterium
CGGCGGCTCCTCGATCTCGACCACCTGACCCGAATCGGTCAACGACGGCCCGTATCGCAACGACTTGTCGCGGAAGAACGCCGGACGCGTGATCTCGCACGCGACCATCAGAACCAACCCCAGCAACGCCGTCACGATCCCGATCAGCAGCACGCCGCCGATCTCGACGCCGATGATCGGCAATCGCAGCTCGACGTAGCTCTGCGACGGGTCGAGGTAGAAGTAGATGCTGTAGATCAGCAGCCCCAACAGCATCACCGCGCTCAGCCCTGGCAGCACTCCCTCCTCGAGCAGCTTGCGGACGCCCTGGAACATCCGGTGGCGGAAGTACCAGACGCACGCGACGCCGGTGATGCCCAGGTACAGCGCGACGAAGAAGGTCGCGGCGGTGACCGAGTCCGAGATCACGTTGCCGCCGGAGACGAAGTTGATCCCGGCGTAGAAGACGATCGAGACCGCGGAGAAAACGACCGTCGAGACGGTCGGCGTCAGGTATCGCGGATGGGTGCGGCCGAACGCGTCCGGGATCGCCTTGTGGAACGCCATCGACAGCGTCGTGCGGGCGTTCGGGAGGATCGTCGTCTGCGTCGTCGCCGCGCTCGAGCTCAGCACCATCACGATCAGCAGCCGGCTCAGCACCGACCCGAGCGCCCCGTGACCGAACACCGCACCCCCCAGGACCGACAGCACGTCACCCTGGTTGTTCGGATTCCCGAGCCCGATCCCGTGTGTCCCGATCCCGGCGAACGCCTGCACCGAGATCGTCACCAGCAGGTAGGTACCAAGCAGCAGGAAGGTAGAGATAACGCCGGCGGTGCCGGGGATGCGGCTCGGCTCATCGGTCTCCTCGTTGATCGAGACCGTCGTATCCCAGCCCCAGTAGATGAACACCATCAGCAGCATCCCCTGCATGAAGACGCTGAACGAACCGAGCTTGGACGGGTCAAACCAGCTCCATGATGGGGTCAGGTAGCCGGCCGGCGCCGTCCCCGCGCCCACCTTGATCAACGCCACCACGGATAGCACCGCCAGCATCACAACCTCGATCACGATCAATGCCACCTGCAGCCGCGCCGAGACCTCGATCCCGACGTAGCAGATCCAGGTCAGCGCGATGATCCACACGATCCCGGTCAACAGCACCCAGGGGCTGGTCGGATCCTGGCCGATGCTGTTGATGCCGAACAGCAGGAACAGGTACTGCCCCGCGATCTGCGCCTGGGAGGCCATCGCCAGAAGGTCGGCGGCGATCGTTCCCCAGCCCCCGGCGAACCATCCGGTTCGCGGCCCGAGCGCGCGCGCCGCCCACGTGAAGCTGGTCCCGCAGTCGGGATCTACCCGGTTCATCTCCTTGTTGGCCCAGGCGGAGAAGAACATCGGGATGAACGCGAGCACGACGATCAGCGGCGTCTGCACACCGATGATCGCGACCACGAATCCGAGCGTCGCGGCGAGGCTGTAGGCGGGCGCGGTCGACGCCATCCCGATCGCGGTGCTCGTCCCGAGGCCGAGCGCGTTGGCCTTCAGGCCCTTGCGGACGACCTCGCCCTCGTGGGCCGGAAGCCGGATGTCGTCAGCTGTCGAAGCCAAGGCCGAATCGATCCAGCGCTCGTAGCCAGACGCCGCGCCGTCCCCCATTGCGATCGGCGGCCGCCAACCGGTTGCGCGTCAGCTGGATGACCCCGCTGCGCAGCGGCTCCGGTGGAAACGGGAGCGGACGCCGGCGAACCAACGCCAGCCCGGTCGCCTCGCTCTCTCTGCCATCGAGCAGGTCGAGCCCGACCCGCGCGCCAAACCGGCTGGCACAGACACCTAGCCCCGTGTACCCGAGCGCATACACGACGCGGCCGCCGAGCGCCTTGCCGAAGAACACGGAGAAGCGGCTGCAGGTGTCGATCGCGCCACCCCAGCGGTGACTGAATCTCACGCCCTCGAGCTGCGGAAAGGCGGCGAAGAAGTGCTGCGAGAGCTTCGCGAATGTCGGCTCGTGGTCGTCGAGCACCGGAGTGACCGGACCGCCATAGCGATACACGGCGTCGTAGCCGCCCCACAGGATCCGTCCATCGGCCGTCAGCCGGTAGTAGTGAAACTGATTGCCGAGGTCGCTGACGCCTTGGCGCGCGCTCCAGCCGATCGCGTCGCGCCGGCGCTCGTCGAGCGGCTCGGTCATCAGCGCGTAGTCATAGATCGGCGCGACGTAGCGCCTGATCGCTTTCACGAGCGGCGGGTAGGCGCTCGTCGCCAGCAGCGCGAGCCGCGCCTTGACGACGCCGCCCTCGGTCGTCAGCGAGACGCCTTCCGCGGATCTCGCCAGCGTCCGGACCGGGCTGTACTCGAACACGCGCACGCCCGCCTTGAGGGCCGCGGCGCGAAGGCCGTCGCTGAGCTTGCCGGGGTGTACGAGCGCCGATCCCGTCCGCGTCCACAGCCCTGCGAGAAACAGCGGCGAGTTCAGTTGCGCCCGCACCTGCGTCTGGTCGAGCAGCTCGGCCTGGTACCCGAACCTGTGCGCCAACTCGAGCTCGTCGTCGAGGTCTGCCCGCTCGTGCTCCTGGACGGCCACGATCAGATCGCCGGGCGCCTCGTACTCGGCGTCGATCTCGAGCCGCTCGAGATCGGCGGCCAGGCCGTCGTAGTTCTCGCGTGCGAGGCGCTCGATCTGCTCGAGCTCGTCCGGGAACCGGGTCAATCCGTTGGCGAGCCCGTGGGTCAGCGACGACTGCAAAAAACCTCCGTTTCGCCCGCTCGCGCCGGTGCCGCAGCGGGTCGCCTCGAGCACCGCTACGGAACGGTCAGGCTGCTGCTCCTTGGCGTACACGGCGGCCCACAGTCCCGTGTAGCCGCCGCCGACGATGCACAGGTCCGCCTCGGTCACCCCGTCGAGCGGCGGGTGCGGATCGCGGTCGGGCAGCGTGTCGGTCCAGAACGGCCGGGGCACGGCGTCGGCATACGCGGAACGGTGCTCGGCGGTCGGAGAACTGTCGGGCCACGGCGACGACAAGCCGCGATCCTAACTCCGGAGGCGTCGGCATCGGAGATTTTCCGATCGTCTGCAGCGCGAACTACGGGTCGCGCCTACGGGTTAGCGCGGACGCCACGCGTACCGGGGGCGGATGGCGTCCGAGGCGGCCGGGTCTACCGTCCCTGGCATGAACGAGCCCCTTATCAATCAGCAAAACCACGAGCCGCTGGAGGTGCTGATCGCCGGTGCCGGCGTCGCCGGGCTGGAGGCCGCTTTCGCGCTTCGTCAATTTGCCGGAAACCGAGTGCAGCTCAAGCTTCTGACCCCGTCCGACGCGTTCGTGTACCGCCCACTCGCTGTGGCCGAGCCGTTCTCGTCGGGCGCCGCCCGGAGGTATCCACTCGCACGGCTGGCCGCCGACGCCGGCGCCGAGGTGGTGCACGGCTCGCTTGCCGAGGTCGACGCAGATGACCGGTTGGTTCGTACGGCGGCCGGGGACGAGATCGCGTACGGCGCACTGTTGATCTGCACCGGGGTGATCGCACAGCCGGCGTTCGAGTACGCGATCACATTCGACGATGCGGGGGTCGACGCACTGCTCCACGGCTTGGTCCAGGACGTGGAGGGCGGCTACGTCAAGCGTCTGGGGGTCGTGATGCCGGCTCCGCTGCCGTGGCCGCTGCCCGCGTACGAGCTGGCGTTGATGGTGTCCGAGCGCGCCTGGGACATGCAGGTTCAGACGCAGGTGACCGTTTTGACGCCCGAGGAGCGGCCGCTGGCGGTGTTCGGAGCAGAAGCGAGCCTCGAAGTCTCACGCCTGCTGGCGCGGCGGCACGTGGACCTGGTGACCTCGGCCTACTGCGAGATGCCGAGTCCGAACATGGTCAGGGTCCATCCGGGCGACAGGACGCTCGAGTTCGATCGGGTCGTTGCGCTGCCGGTTCTCCAGGGTCCCCGGATCACCGGTCTGCCGCAGGATGGCGGCGGCTTCATACCGGTCGACGATTTCGCGAGGGTCAGGCACGTCGAGCACGTGTGGGCGGCCGGAGACGCGACCGATTTCCCCGTCAAGTTCGGCGGAGTGGCCGCGCAGATGGCCGACACGGCGGCGCAGTCGATCGCCTCGGCGACGGGGGCCTGCGAAGCTCCGCCGCCGTTCGACCCCGAGATCGAGGGTGTTCTGCTGACCGGCGCGACCCCGCGGCAGCTGCGTGGCGGCCATCTGACCGGCGGCCACGGCTCCGAAAGCGAGCTCGTGAAGATCGCTCGCGGCGCGCGGCCGCCGAAGATCGCGGCCCGCTACCTGACACCGCATCTGGACGGGCTTCAATCTTCCGAGGCTCCGG
>JBKQJQ010000401.1:0-8838 GCA_052147875.1 Solirubrobacteraceae bacterium
TACTCCGCCAGCGATTGTCGGTACTCCAGAGGAACGCGAGGCGCAGATTCGCGGCATCGGGTTCATCCCGATCAAGCCCATCGCGCGCCTCGCGCTGACCCCGGCGCGCCTAGACGAACTCATTAAGACACTTGAGGAAACACGAAGAATTACGAGAATCTGATGAAGGCGATTCAGACTGAGGGGGCGGATTCATGACTACTGTTCCGATCACGACCACCGGCGCGATCACCACGACATCCCCGGGATGGAGTCGCGCGCTAGCTGTCGCGGCGGCCACGAACACCCCTGCCGGACCTCGGACTGTGCCAACGTTCATTGGGGCGGATGAGGCCTATTACTGGTCTTTCCGCTGGCAGGAGGATGTCCGGGAGGCGATGGCTGCCCGTGCTGCTGGTGAGTCGGTGCTCTTCGACTCCGATGACCCCAACGACGTCGTGCGGTGGCTGCTGACCGATGAGGACGACGGCGAGGCCTGATCGGTGGCGTTGACGCCGGTCGAGGTTCCGAAGCCACTCAAGACGAGGCTCGCGAAGAAGCCTCCGGAGATGCAGGCCGCAATCCTTGCGGCGATCAGGCAGCTGCGCGAGGACTGGCGGCACCCGAGTCTCGGGTCGAGGAAGCTGGGCGGTACTGAGATCTATCACGCCAAGGTCAGCAAGGGGAACCGCGTTACGTTCTTCTGGGATGGCCCGGTGATCGTGATCGAGAACCACTGCCATCACGACATCCTCAAGGGCTATTAGGGATCGACAATTCAGCCCTACTTAGTGGTGGCTGAGCGGCCTTAGTGGCTAGCTAGCAGCGCGAAGCAGCAGCGCACATTGAAACCTCGGGCAGCCTGGGACGCGGCTACGGCCGCGCGGCCCCGCTCTGTTGTGGGGCGGACTACTACCGCCACCACGTCGCGCCGCTCGCGGAAGTTGGTATCAGGTTGGTATACGGCGACGGCTCAAACCGCCGAATACCAGCGCTTTCGGCCATACGGCGGGTGGGATTCGAACCCACACGTCCCGAAGGACAATGGCTTTTGAGGCCATCGTGTCTACCGTTCCACCACCGCCGCGGAGGCGCCAAGTCTAGGCGCTGACCAGACGCGCTACGAGCCGCCGCTGACGAGCGCCAGCAGCTCGTCAGTGAGCGCCGGCGGCGCGACCAGCAGCCCGTCCGGCAGCTCCCCTTCCGCCTCGAGCCTGCGCAGCTCGAGCCCGGCGCGCGCGGCGATCAGGCCCCCGGCGGCGTAGTCCCAGCGCTTGAGGCCGCGCTCGAAGAAGGCGTCGTAGCGCCCGCACGCGCACCATGCGAGATCGACCGCCGCGGCGCCCGCACGGCGAATGTCGCGAACGCGCGGCAGCAGACCAGCCAGCACGGCCGCCTGCCGCGCGCGCACGCCTGCGTCGTAGCCAAAACCGGTCGCGACCAGCGCGGTCGACAGATCGGTGCGTTCGGACGAGGCGATCGGCGCACCGTTGAGCTCGGCCGGCCCCGACCGGGTCGCCGAGAAGCACTCGTCGCGGACCGGGTCAAGGACGACGCCGACCAGCGGCCCGTCCGTGTCCTCGCACGCGACGCTGACGCCGAACACCGGCACCCCGAACAGAAAGTTGATCGTCCCGTCAAGCGGGTCGATAACCCAGCGCAGATCCCCGTCGCCGCTGGCTCCCCCCTCCTCCCCGAGGATCGCGTCACCGGGGCGCCGCCGCGCGAGCAGCTCGCGGATCGCCGCCTCGGCCGCCACGTCTGCCTCGGACACGAGGTCGGTGGGCGTGCTCTTGGCCCGCACGCGCTGACCGTGGCCAAATCGCGACATCAGCTCGGACGCCGACGCCTGTGCCGCCTCGCGTGCGATCTCGAGCAGCTCGGGCTCCGGCGGCGACGGGCTCACGAGGTCGGGTTGTACAGGATCTGCCGTCCGGCCACCTGCGGCCTGGGATCATCCGCACCCGATGGCCTTGGCAGACACAGTCGCCTCACTGACCGGCTTCGGTGTTCGTGCAGCGGGCAGCAACTCCGAGCGGCGCGCGGCGCTGTCGCTCGCGAAGGAGCTGCGTGGCGCGCGGCGCGATGCAACGGTCGAGACCTTCTGGTGTCGCCCCAACTGGGCGGTCGCCCACGCCTGGCACCTCGCGCTCGCGGTCGCCGGAAGCCTGCTGTCCGTCGCCTCGCCGGCTGCCGGCATCGCGCTGATCGCGGTCGCGCTGGCTTCGCTGATCATCGATTCGCTGGCCGGCGTGTCGCCGGGCCGGCGACTGTCGCGCGAGCACGCGAGCCAGAACGTGGTCAGCCACGCGACCGCCGATCGGCCGCCGGTCACGTTGCTGATCACGGCGAACTACGACGCCGGGCGGATGGGACTCGTCTACCGCCCGGCGCTCCGCAGGCCGGCCGCGGCGCTCCAGAAGGTCGTCAACGGCCCGGGGTGGCTCGGTTGGCTGGCGATCCTGCTCGCGTGGGTGCTCGCGACCGCGATCCTGCGCGACCGCGGCTCGGCCGGCGACGCGGTTGGCGTCCTGCAGCTAGTCCCAACCGCCGCGCTGGTGCTCGCGCTGGCGCTGCTGGTCGAGTTGGCGGTGTCAGCCCCGGGGGCGGCGGCGGGCGACAACGCCACCGGCGTCGCGGTCGCGATCACGCTCGCCCGCGCGCTCGACGCGTCGCCACCGCGGCACCTGGCAGTCGACGTCATCCTTCAGGGCGCCGGAGACGGACAGATGATTGGCCTGCGGCGATACCTGAGGCGCCACCGCAACGAGCTGCGACTGCGACAGGCAATCGTGCTCGGGCTCGCCGCCGGCGCGGGTGGCGCGCCCAGCTGGTGGGCCAGCGACGGGCCGCTGATCCCGCTGCGCTTTGCGCAAACGCTGCGCGAGTTGGCGACCAATTCAGGCACGCGGCTGCAGGCCAGGCCGCACCGCGGCCGCGGCGTCTCGCCGGCGTTCCCGGCCCGGTCGGCGGGGCGGACTGCGCTGACGATCGGCTGCCTGGACGACGACGGGCTGGTGCCGCGATCGCATCAGCCGGCCGATGTACCAGAAGCGATCGACGTCGGCTCGACAGACAAGCTGCTCGAGCTGGCGCTGACGCTGATCGACGCGATCGACAGCCAGCTCGCGAGCGCGGCTAGCGGTAGAGCAGCCGCATCCCGAGCAGCTGTGTGACGGTCACGAACTGATACCCCCGGCTCCGCAGCACCCGGATCTCGGTTGGGAGCGCGGCCAGCGTCTCAGAACGGTCACCGCCGCCGTCGTGCTCCTCGACGATCGCGCCGGGGTGCGCATTGTCGAGGACGTTCTCGTAGATCGCAGCGACGCCGGGGCGCGCCCAGTCGCGCGGGTCTATGTCCCACTGGATCGTCGTGAACCCCAGCGACCGGGCGAGCGACAGCAGGCGCGGGCTGACCGCGCCGTATGGAGCCCTGAACAGGCACGGCTCAAATCCGTGCGTCGCGCGCTTGATTGCCTCCGCGGCCTCAACGATCTCGGTTCTCGCAAATGCGCCTCCGCTGGACACGTTGGGGTGGTTCCACGTGTGGTCGCCGATCATGTCGCCGTCGGCCAGCATCCGTCGCTCGATCGCGCCGCCTTGGCCGTACTCGGCGATCTGGTCGCCGATCTCGAAGAACGTTGCCGGGACGTGATAGCGCTCGAGCAGGCTCAGAAACTGAGGCGTCTGATACCAGGGGCCGTCATCAAACGTGAGTGCGATCTCCTTGCGGCCGGTGGCTCCGTCGTAGACAAACGGGGCACCGCGCGGCACGCAGCCCACGAGCTGCGGCACGTGGAGCCTGATCGCGGTGGGCATGGCAGGAAACTCGCTCTGTTCGCATTGCGCCCCGGCCGCACAAGGCACCGGCGCACTGACCGCCTGCCAGCGCAGCGCGCGATATGCCAACCCGGCGGCCGGGGGCGTGAACGCCGCCGTCAGCTCATCCAAGCTCGAACGCGTCACGGTCGCTTCGACATAGAACGGCGCCCCGTGGGCGGGCGTTTCGAGCACCCGCGCTCGACCGGTCACGCACAGTCGCACACGCGTGCTTCGCTGGGAGATCACGAGGCACAGCGACAGGCCGCGGCGCACTCTGAACGGTTGCGTCGTATTCACGGTCCAGATCAGCTGCTGGCCGGACTGGGTCAGCGTCGAACTCGACAGCTGCAGCGGCGACTGGGTACCGGCGGTCGCGCCCGCCTGCGCGGCGACGACCGTAAACACCAATCCGACTGCGAGTCCAAATCGGCGCGCGCCCACCCTGTCGAGAACAATAGACCTACGCCAGTACATAGACTGCCGGTTCAGTGCCGAGTCCCGTTTGCATCATCGGAGGGACCGGGGCGCTCGGCTTCGGACTGGCGGTCAGGCTTGGGCGCGCCGGGGTCCCGGTCGTGATCGGATCGCGCGACAACGAGCGTGCCCAGCAGGCGGCGGCGCGAGCCCGCGAGCGCGTGCCGGACGGCGAGTTCAGCGGTCTGCAGAACGCCGACGCCGTGGGCGGCGTCGAGATCGTGATCCTGTGCGTGCCGTTCCGCTCTCAGTCGGAGACCATGACCAACCTCAAGGAAGCGCTCGAACCCCACCAGTTGCTGATCGATGCGACTGCGCCCCTGGCGGCCGCGATCAGCGGCAAGGCGACGCGAACGCTCGGCGTCTGGCAGGGCTCGGCAGCGCAGCAGGCCCAGGAGATGGCTCCCGAGGGGGTGCGGGTGGTGTCGGCCTTCCACACGGTCAGCGCCGCGCTGCTGACCGACCTCGACCACAACCTGGACGAGGACGTGCTCGTGTGTGGCGACCGCCGCGCGGACAAGCAGAAGGCGACCGCGCTTGTCGAGCAGATCGAGGGGCTGCGGGCGGTCGACTGCGGCGCGCTCGAGATGGCGCGAATCGTCGAGCAGCTGACGCCGCTGCTGATCTCGATCAACGTCCGCAACAAGGTGCGCGCGGGGATCAAGATCACCGGCCTGAGATGAGCGACGGCCCGGTCGTGATCCTCGCCGGGGGGACCGGCGGCGCGAAGCTAGCGCGCGGCATGCTCGACGTCGTCGAGGACGAGCAGCTGACCGTGATCGCCAACACCGCCGACGACATCGAGCTGTACGGCGCTTATGTGTCGCCCGACCCCGATCTGGTGACCTTCTGGCTCGCAGACCGGATCGACGAGCGCGGCTGGGGGTTGCGCGAGGACACGTTCCAGGTGATGGACGGGCTCCGCGAGCTCGGGGTCGAAGTTTGGTTTCAGCTCGGCGATCGCGACCTCGCGATCGGGATCGAGCGCGCACGGCTGCTCGACAAAGGCGAGCGGCTGACCGACGCCCAGGCGGAGATCGTCAGGGCGCTCGGCGTCAAGGCACGCGTGTTGCCGATGAGCGACAAGCCGGTGCGCACACGCGTGCTGGCAGCCGGTCGCTGGTCGCCGTTACAGGAGTTCTTGATCAAGCGCCCAGGCGGCGAGGTACAGGACGTCGAGTTTCGCGGCCGTCGCGCGGCGGCGGTGACCCCCGAGGTGCTTGAGGCAATCGCCACCGCCTCGGCAATCATCATCGGACCTTCGAACCCGGTGATCTCGATCGGTCCGATCCTGGCGCTCGACGGCGTCAAGGACGCGATCCGTGATGCCGCAGCACCGGTCGTCGCGGTCAGCCCGCTGGTCGAGGGCAACGTTGTCAAAGGCCCGACCGCTGCGTTCATGCGTTGGACCGGGCAGCCGCTGTCCGGCGACGGAATCGTCGCCGGCTACGGCGGACTGCTCGACGGGCTGGTCGCCGATCAGCCCGCGGCGGGGCTGCCCGTGCTCGAAACCGACGTGCTGATGGACGGCGCCGAAGGCCGGCGGGCGCTCGCCGCGCGGACGCTCGAATTCACGCTCGGACTGAGATAACTAGCGTTCGCTCGATGGCCGAACCAAACCCCCTCGCGATCCTGCCGATCAAAAGCTTCGAGGAAGCCAAGCAGCGCCTCGGCGAGGCGCTCGATCGGACCACGCGCCGAGTACTTGCCGAGGCGATGTTCACCGACGTCCTGATCGCGCTGCGCCGTTGCACGCTGGTCGACGTGGTGCTGGTCGTGACCAGCGATCACGGCGCGCAGCGGATCGCCGCCGGCTACGGCGCGATGGTGCTTGAGGATCAGCAGCAGGGCCACAACGAGGCGGCGGGCCACGGCGTCGACCGCGCGCTCGAGCTCGGCGCCGAGCGAGTCCTGCTGGTCCCGGGCGACTGCCCGCTGCTTGACGCCGCCGAACTGGACGAGCTGATCGACAGCCATCCGCCGGAGCGTTCGGCCGTGATCGTTCCCGATCGCCACGGCTCAGGCACCAACGCGCTGCTGCTCGCGCCGCCTGACGCGATGGCGCCGTCGTTCGGCCCGGGCAGCCGTCAGCGTCACGAGCGGCTGGCGCGGGCGGCCCGGCTCGATGCGCAGACGGTCGAGGTCGGCTCGCTCGCGCTCGACGTCGACACGCCGGAGGACCTGGCGGTTCTCGAGGCGACGCTCGCCTCCAGTCGCGGCGGCGCGGCGCACACGCGCGGAATGCTGCGGCAGTTCGAGCGCATCGGAAGCTGAAAGATGAGCCGAATGACCGCGGTCGCGCTCGATGGGCTGCCGGAGATTTGGGAGGGCGCCGACCTCGCGGCGCTGCTGGCCGATGCGATGCCGCCCGGTTCCCCGACCGACGGCGACGTTCTCGTGCTGGCCCACAAGGTCGTCTCCAAAGCCGAGGGCCGGACGCGCAGGCTTTCGTCGGTCGTGCCTGACCCGCAGGCGGTCCAGCTGGCGGGTGAGCTCGGCAAGGACGCTCGCCACGTCCAGGTGATTCTGGACGAATCACGCGAGGTCCGGCGGGCGGCACACGGAGTGCTGATCGCCGTCACTATTCACGGCTTCGTGTGCGCGAACGCGGGCGTCGACGCGTCAAACGCGCCCGACGACGACACCGTGATCCTGCTTCCGGCCGACCCCGACCGGTCCGCGCGCGAGCTCCGCGGGCAGCTTCGCGCGCGACTTGGCGCCTCCCCCGCTGTGCTGATCACCGACTCGTTCGGCCGCGCCTGGCGCCACGGCCAGTGCGACGTCGCGATCGGGTGCGCCGGCCTGTCGCCGCTCGAGGACTGGCGCCGCCAGACCGACATTCGCGGGCGCGAGCTGAAGGCAACATTGATCGCGGCCGCCGACGAGCTCGCCGCCGCCGCCGACCTGGCGCGCGCCAAGGACACGATGCAGCCGGCGGTGCTGGTCAGCGGCGCCGACCGGCACGTGATCGAGGACGACGGTCCGGGCGCGGCGGCGCTGATCCGCGCACCGGAGCAGGACCTGTTTCGATGAAGCCGCTGGACTGGCTGCGAGCGCACGACCGCGGGTACGCGGCGCTCCGCCGCGGGGCGAGGGCGGCAGTCGTGATGCCGGCGATGTTCGCGCTCGGCGACAAGGTGATCGGCAATCCGATCATCGCGACGTTCGCGGCGTTCGGCTCGTTCGCGATGCTGTTGCTGGTCGATTTCACGGGCTCGATCCGTGGCCGGATCGAGGATGAGGCGACACTCGCCGTCGCCTGCTGCGCGCTGATCGCACTCGGGACGCTCGCCTCGCGCAACGCATGGCTGGCCGGCGGCTCGATGGCGGTCGTCGGGTTCGCGGTGATCTTCTCCGGGGTCGTCAGCTCGGTCCTCGCCGGGGCGACGACGCCGCTGCTGCTGTCCTACATCCTGCCGGTGACCTTGAAGGGGCCAGCGTCCTCGATCCCAGATCGGATCGCGGGCTGGGGCCTTGCCTCGGTCGCAGCGCTGTTCGCGATCTCGCTGTTGTGGCCGGCCCCGACCCACAATCCGATCCGCGGCACGGCGATCCACGCCTGCCGGGCGCTCGCGAGACGGCTCCGGACCGAGGTCGCGTACGTGCTCGGTGGCCAGACGGAGTCGCTCGACGCCGAGCGCAAGGCGGCGATCACGGAAGCCGATGACGCCGTCGGAGCGCTCGAGACGAGCTTCTTTGCCACCCCGTATCGCCCCACGGGGCTGAGCACGTCGACCCGCGCGGTGGTGCGGCTGGTCGACGAGCTGCGGTGGCTGAACGCGGTCATGCTGCGCTCGTCTCCGCAGCGGATCGCGACGCCGTCGGGACCACACGTCTGCGAGGTCAAGAAGGCGGCGGCGAGCGCGCTCGAGCTCGCCGCCGACCTGCTGCAAGCGCCGGCGCATTCGCGGGAAGGGCTCGACGCCGCGCTCGAGCAACTGCGCGCAGCGTTGCACGAGCTCGAGCGCGTGACGACCAGCCAGCTGCCCGCGATCGCCGACGGCGCGAGCGCCCCGATCAGCTCGCTGGACCCGAGCTTCCGCGCGCAGGAGCTGAGCTTCGTCGTCGCGCAGATCGCGACCAACACCGAGTTCGCGGCCGCCGCGGAGCGGCGTGGCCTGATCGAGCGGCTGCTCGGTCGGCAGCCGACGGGATTCGCGGGGACGCTGTCGGCCGCGCGCGAGCGCGCCGGATCCCACGTCAGCCGTCAGTCGCTGTGGCTGCGCAACAGCATCCGCGGCGCGGCCGGGCTCGGAGTAGCGGTCCTGGTCGCCGACCTGAGCGGCGTCCAGCATGCGTTCTGGGTCGTGTTCGGGACCCTGGCGGTGCTGCGCTCGAGCGCGCTGAACACCGGCCAGAACATCGTCCGGGCGCTGCTGGGAACGGCCGCCGGGTTCATCGTCGGTGCAATTCTCGTGACGCTGATCGGGACTAACACGACGGTCCTCTGGGTCCTGCTCCCGATCGCAGTCCTGCTCGCCGGCCTGGCGCCCGCAACGGTCTCGTTCGCCGCCGGACAGGCTGCCTTCACGCTGACGCTGCTGATCCTGTTCAACATCCTCG
>JBKQJQ010000402.1:0-3191 GCA_052147875.1 Solirubrobacteraceae bacterium
TCATGGGGCGGTTCGATAACGGGATGAGGACGCTCGAGATGGACCAGCGCGTGGGACGGTTCGACGACGGGATGAGAACCCTCCGGGTCGACAGTCGCCTTGGACGGTTCGACGACGGGATGAGAACGCTCCGGGTCGACAGTCGCGTTGGTCGATTCGATGACGGGATGGCAACGCCCCCAGCAGA
Source organism: Solirubrobacteraceae bacterium (assembly GCA_052147875.1). Lineage (GTDB taxonomy): Bacteria > Actinomycetota > Thermoleophilia > Solirubrobacterales > Solirubrobacteraceae > Palsa-465. The sequence continues at coordinate 188 of JBKQJQ010000402.1, forward strand.
GCGGGGCCAAGATGGCAACCACCGTGATGGGGGGATTCCCGAGCATCGGTTGGCAGCGTGACCGGCTCGGCGTCGCCGGTGCCCGCCAACCACGGAGGCTTCACCGTGCCGAAGATCATGATCAGATCGGGCCTAGCTCTATGGTCGCGATCATGAACGCCAGGCACGGACTATTGCATCTCGACCGAGATTGAAGTCAAGCGGCTACGGTCACCCGCCGGCGGTTACGGTCACCCGCCGGCGGCCACGTTCGGGATAGACGGCTGCCCTGACTTCTCGAGACCTGCTCTATTTGCGGAGGTGTATCCGTCCTCTGCCCATGGCGCCCGTCGTGTGGCGCGGAAAGGACGCACTACGGCATGTACGGGACGCCCTTGGCGGCCGGCGCCTCGTTAGCCGCCGCCGTGCAGGTCAGCAAGCACATCGAGCCCGAAAGCAACACTGTCCGATGCGCTGGGCCTGGACTTCCCGGATCCACCGGCCTGCTGAACGACGCGTCGAGCCCTGGATCTGGCCAGATGCGAGACGGACGTCGTCTACGGTGCCGAGACCTGCGTTCGTGTCGGCGCGTGTACGCGTAGACAACGCGTGACTCCCCCTGTCCGATAGCAGTCGCGGTTGCGAGCCACGACAGGGCCGAAATCGTGGCCGCTCACCGCTCGAAGCAGAGGTCTGGAGGCTTGTCGATCCGAGTCCCGAGTTTGCTCAGATTCAGCGTGCTGCTGCAGCGTTACCGCAATGTCGGGGGGTCGACCAGCGGTGAGCGACCCGCCCGCACCGGCCCGCACCGCGACCTTCCGTGTGTGCTCGCGACGGCGTCGCCGCACGCCTTCGTTCGCTCAGGGCGGCGGCGCGTGGCCTAGCGTCGACCGCGGTTTGCGTCAGGACTTGATGCGAGGGGCGATCTCGGCGGCTGCCAGCTCTATCTGTCGCGGCTCGTCGCCCAGCAACCAGAGGTACACACGCTGACACCCGCTGCTCGCATACCGTGAGAGAAGCTCCGCGCAATTCTCGGCGGAGCCCACGCAGACGCGCTCGCGGAGCTCGTCGACGGGGCGGTTCAGCAACGGGGCGAGCACATCCGCAAGGATGCGCTCGCGCTCGGACTGGCTCTCTGTTATCCAAGTCCACATCGTTACGAGTGCATTCGGGAACTCCTCAGCGTGCCGGCCCTGGCGGCGAAGCTCGTCGCCCAGCAGCCCATTGGCGGAGGCAAATTGGTCGGGGGTGGTGTTGTAAGCAGATGCCAGCCAGCCGTCGCCCAAGCGGGCTACGCGGCGCAGTCCCGCCGCCGATCCCCAGCTTCCGATCCACAGTGGAACGCCGCCGTCTTGCAGAGGCGCTGGCCTCAACGCAAGAGCGTGCGCGCTGAAGTACCGGGTGTCATCGGGCGGGCTCTCTTGACGAAGCAGCGCCCGCAGAATCCGCACCGACTCATCGAACCGCTTCCACCGGTCATGGAATGGGATCCCGACGGCGTCGTAGTCGCGTTCGGAGGATCCCGGACCGACCCCTGCGATCACCCGCCCGCCGGACAGGACGTCCAGCGCGACGAGCGCCTTTGCCAGCGGCACGGGGCCGCGCAGCGCCGCCAGCGCGATTGTCGTCGCCAGCGTCATCTCGCCCGAGCGGTCGATCACCGCCGCCAGGGCCGTCGGACCGTCCAGCCAGGGGGTGGAGAACACAAAATGATCATTGGCCGAGACGGCCACGAATCCCGACTGCGCCGCCGCGTCGACCGCTGCCTGGAGGCGGCCTAGGGACTGTCCTTCATCCCGGAACTCCATTAGAGGCAGATGCACGCCAAGCTCCACGCTGTCGATGCTCCCACACGCCTGAACTCCGCGAACGCTGCCAGCTATAGCGAAAGCTCCGCAACCGACCACGCTGCCTCGCGAGACTGATCGTTTGGAACGAACGCGGCCACCTCGGAGAGTTCGACGTCCGCTCCTGAAAAGTCACGAAACGGGCCACCGCGTCGGCGTGACCCGTGTAGGCATCGAGCGGTAGCGGACGACAATGGGGGACGCTGTAGCCGCCGGGTACCCCGCCCGGGCGTGACCCAAAGTGTCCGACACGTGCAGCCCGCGGCGGTGCCGGCGAGGTCGAAATGGTGACTGCTTCGCGGTCGCGTCGCTAGCGCCTCCGCCGTGCCTCTAGTGCGGCTCTGTGCTTCCAGCTACCTGGCGCTCGGCTAAAGCTGCACCCGATCGGGCCGGCGCGCCGGATGCCCCGCGGCCGGCGTGGTCGTGAGCGCTATGCACGCGGAGCGGGTCCTTTGCGACGGACGGCGAGATGCGCTTCCAGGGAGGAGAGCGGGTCTCCTTCGACTCGGCCCGCCGAGTTCAGCCTCGCCGCGTGGCTGCTCCGCCGTCGTTCTGGTCAAGATGGACCCCGGTATGAGGCTCCGCCACGCCGGGAACGAGATGGGCTGTGCGGCATCATTTCGGACGATGTTGCGTCGACATCGATGAGCCCGTGAGCCCGATCACCGACGCTCGAGGTCCTTCTGGTGGGACGGAGCCGACTTTTCACTCAGGCCTCTAGATTTGTACGGTATGGAGGGGCTGGTAACGCGCTACGCGAAGAGTGGCGGCATCAACATCGCCTACCAGATCGTCGGCGATGGGCCTCCGGACCTCCTGCTTGTTCCGGGATTCGTTTCGCATCTCGAAGTTGACTGGGACGATCCCGGACACTCCCACTTCCTGCGTCGCCTCGCCGGGTTCTCGCGCCTGATCCGCTTCGATAAGCGGGGCACGGGCCTCTCGGATCGGCCGGGCGGCCTCCCCGACCTCGAGACGCGAATGGCCGATGTTCGCGTCGTGATGGACGCGGCGGAGAGCGAGCGGGCTGTTCTTTTCGGCTACTCCGAGGGCGGACCGATGTCCGTCCTGTTCGCGGCCACGTATCCGGACATGATCTCGGCGCTCGTGCTCTACGGCGCGTATGCGAAGCGGCAGGATCCCGACGACGACTACCCGTGGGCGGCCACACGCGAGGA
>JBKQJQ010000403.1:0-9807 GCA_052147875.1 Solirubrobacteraceae bacterium
GCACCGTACTCACCGAGCCCGAAGCGCTCAACAGCTGCAACGGCCCAGTCGCGGGGACGCGGTGGCATCTGCCGCCTTTCATACCGGATACGAACGCGATTGAGGCGCTCAACCGCCAGCTGCGCAAGGCGATCAAGACCAAAGGCAGCTTCCCCAGCGAGGACGCCGCCCGCAAGCTCGTCTACCTCGCGCTGCATAACGCGGTCCCGCAATGGACGCGAACCCGAAACTGGACGACGGCGCTGCTCGCGTTCAAGATCCACTTCGGTGACCGCGTCCCTGACACTGCAAACTGACTGTCCCACCTTCACTGTCACCGGAGCAACTGTTACACTTACTGTCAAGCCGCCTACACAGAAAACGGGACGCCCTCTCAGGTTCTCACTGAAAGGCAGGAGCGGGAGTGTCGGTGGCGGCGTTAGGCCGGGATGCTCGCGGCGGTCGCCGAGCAGGTCGCGCGCGGATAGGATTGCGGGCGACCGTGCCTTGGGAAGAGATCGGTGACGCGGCTTTGGCGGCGGCGGTGTGGGATCTCGACCGGCTCGTCGACGGTGGCGGTGCGGACGGTGCGCGAGCGCTGCTTGACGACGCGGCGCGGCGCGCCGCTGATTTCGCCGCGCGCTACGGCGGGCGCGTGCTGCGGCTTGACGCCCCGGAGTTCGCTGCCGCGGCACAGCAGTGGTCGGGGATCCGTGAGACGATGATGCGAGCGTTTCTGTACGCCTCGCTCTCGCATCAGCGGGATCTCTCGGACGCGGCTGCCGGCGCGTTGTACGGGCTTGTTGCGGAGCGGCGCTCCGAGATTGAGCAGACGCTGCGGTTCTTTGAGCTGGAGTGGGGCGCTGGATCGCAGAACGCCGTGGAGCGGCTGCTCGCGGACGCGGGTCCGGAGGTCGAGTTCGCGGCCCATCATCTTCGTCGGGTGCACGACGCCGCGAGCGAGCAGCTCAGCGTAGGCGAGGAGCGGGTCCTGTCCGAGACGTCGGCGACGAGCCGGTTTGCGTGGGTCCGGCTGGCCAACGAGCTGATCTCGGAGGTGCAATGTGAGGTTGACGGTGAGCAGGTTGGTGTCGGTGCGTTTCTGAGCATGCTCGAGGATCCCGACCGTGGGCTGCGAAAGCAGTTCATGGAGGGGTTTGTGGCGGCACAGGAGCCGGGTCTTGGAACCCGCTCGTTCGTGTACAACGCATTGCTGCAGGGGCACGCGACGCTCGATCGGCTGCGAGGACGCCGCCATTGGCTTGATGCGCGGAACCGTGAGAACGAGATCTCCGGTGAGGCGGTGCATGCACTAGTCGACGCGGTGGTCGGCCGCTACGACATCGCCCACCGCTGGCACCGGCTGAAGGCGAGGCTGCTCGGACTGGACCAGCTCGCCGATTACGACGTGCTGGCACCGATCGGAGACCTCGAAGGCCGCTACTCCTATGTCGAGGCGCGAGAGCTTGTATTTGACAGTTACGGTTCGCTGTCATCGGAGGCGCGCGAGATCGTCGCGCGCTTCTTCGATGAGGGCTGGATCGACGCGCCGCCGCGGCCGACGAAGTTTCCAGGGGCCTTCTGTAACTGGTCGTGGACCGTGCATCCACACGTGTTGTTGAACTACCGCGGCCGCATCGGTGATGTCTTGACGATGGCCCACGAACTCGGCCACGGCCTTCACGCTGTACTCGCCGCGCCCCGCGGAACCTTTGACTTCATGCCGACGATAACCATCGCCGAGACGGCGTCGACCTTCGGCGAGACACTGCTGATCGAGCGACTGGTTGCAAACGCCGGGAACGATCGGGAGAGACTCGGGATCATCGGCCGCAGCATCGACAACGCGCTGCTGCCCGTGCACTGGCAGATCGCCTTTAACCGCTTCGAGGATGCCGCGCACACAGCGCGCAGAGCTGAAGGGGAACTCTCACCCGAGACGCTGGGCGACCTGTACGCCCAGTCGATGCGCGACTACTACGGCGAGGCTGTGGAGCCCACCCCCGGCAGCGAGCACGGCTGGTCGACCGTTCCGCACTTCTTCTTCGAGACGCCGGGCTACGTGTACAGCTACGCCTTCGGACAGTTGCTGGCGCTTGCGGCGTACGCGCGCTACCAACAGACAGGGGAGCCATTCGTAAACAGCTACCTCGCGATGCTCGCCGCCGGCGGCTCACGCGACCCACAAAGGCTCATCGAGCTGATCGGCTTCGATCTCAGAGATCCGGGCTTCTGGAATCTCGGCCTCGACCTGATCGACGCGCGATTGCGCGAGGCTGAGAAGCTGGCGGACGGCCACGCCGGTTGACGCCGACCCGGCACTGCTGCACAAACGTGGGCCGCGATGGCTGCGCGACAACGAGTGCAGGTCTCGACAAGCAGGGCGCCACCGATCTCGCAAATCGCAAGATCCGCGCATCAGGTGCTTTGCAAGTTACCTGCTAGCGACGGGGCCGATGGAGAAGTCTCAGACCAGGGCCGCGCGCGCTTCCGGATTCACGAACGGCGGCACGCAGGCTCGTACCCTGAGCCGGCGGTCTGACTGCTCCTTCGGCTCCGCGACCGGCCGGAGCAGCAGTCCGTGCCGCAGTGCTCAGTGGGCGACGGAGCAGCAGCCGGGTGCCGGTCGGTACGGTTTTTCTTGATGTTTGATCTTGGCGCCTACCTGGACCGGATCGAGCTTCGTGGTTCGCCGACGCTTGCCGCGGTCCATCGTGCGCACGCGACGTCGATTCCGTTTGAGAACCTCGGCCCATGGTCCGGACAGCCGGTCTCTTTGGATCAGGGGGATATCGAGCACAAGCTCGTCGGGGAACGTCAGGGCGGATACTGCTTTGAGCAGAATCTGCTGCTCCAGGCCGGACTGCAGCAGCTCGGGTTCGAGGTAGACATGCTGTTGGCGCGAGCCCGGACTGGGGGATGGCCAGGTCCGATTCGTCCGCGCACGCATCTGGTGCTGCGCGTGTGGATCGACGATCAGCCCTGGCTGGCAGATGTCGGGTTTGGATTCGGCGGGCTGCTCGAGCCGCTCCCGTTCGCTGCGGGGGGACCCTACGAGCAATCAGGATGGCGCTTCCGCGTTGTGTGGGACGAGCCCGAACTGGTCATGCAGGCCGCTCGCGGGGACGAGTGGGTCGATCAATACGGGGTGATCGCAAGTGCGGTGCCGTTTGTCGATGTGCAGACCGCCAATTGGCTCACTTCGACCTATCCAGAATCTCCGTTCCTGCGCGGACCGATAATCAGCGCGACCGCTGCCGATGGCCGGCGGACCTTGATCCGATCCGACCGACGGCACGGGTTCATCCTCGTGGAGCAAACCCCGACAGCTCGCGAAACGACACCGCTACGCGGCGACGAGATCGCCGCTGTGATCCATGAGCGATTCGGCCTGAATGGCGGGCGGGTCCCCGGACGCGATCAGATCGCACAGCCGCTCGCCTAAACAGTTCCCCTCTCACGAACCACCGGCCACGTCACGAGCCGGTTGAGGTCGCGGGCGAACTGCTGCTTAAGGTCGGCGGCCGCCTGAAGGAGAAGCCGTAGCTCCGTGGCCGCCTGGGCGACTAAACAGGCGCCGACGCAACACGGCCGCGGTCAGCTCCTGGCGGTCGGATCGACGGGAGCGAAGAAGGCGAACGCTCGCAGCCACGTCGAGCTTTACCTAGGCACATGCGTGTATGTCGGAGGCTCGCGTCCTTGGGTCGAGCTTTCGGCGCGAGGCAGGCGCTCGTGGGTGGCGAGGAGATGCTCGTCGCGGCACGAATGCAGGACCGGGAGCATTGCGCCCGATGCTTGTCTCGATGATTTTCGCGGGCTCATGCGCGACTACGCGCGAGCTATCCGGGGTCTTGCCGAGGATGACCCACGGCCCGCGTGGATAAAGTCAGTGAGAACTTCGAGTGTGCGGTCGACGTCAGCTTCATCGTTGTAGAGGTGGCAGCTGAGGCGTATGCCGTTCGCCCGGACTGAGGCTTTCACCCCGGCGCCGGCCAGCCGCTCGGTCGCCTCGTCGGTGGCGTCGAGCGAAACGATCGCCGAATCGCCCGGCTCGAGCCCGAGGCCTGTTCGGAGCCGGTTGGCCAGCGCCAGGTTGTGCTTGTGGATGCGTCTCACCCCGACGGCTTCGAACAGTTCCAGCGTGGCGGCGGCGGCGTGCCAGCTCAGCCAAGCGGGCGAGACGTCGAAGCGGCGGGCGTCGCTGGCGAGTCGCAGGGGCGTTCCGTAGCAGCTGTCCCACGGATGCTCGCCGGCGTACCAGCCGGCGGCTAGCGGGACGATCCGGTCGCGCAGCTCGGGCGCGATCGTCATGAACGCGGTCCCGCGCGGGTGGCATAGCCATTTGTACCCACCCGTGACCACGACTGAGAACCGCGCGGCGGCGAGCGGGAGCCAGCCGCACGCCTGGGTGGCGTCGACCAACGTCAGTGCGTTGTAACTGGCTGCTGCGCTGGAGATGGCGTCCAAATCGGCGAGCCGTCCGTCGGCGGATTGGACGGCTGAGACGGCCACGAGACCTGTTCGGCTGTCGACCGCGTCGGCGAGCCGCTCGAGCGGGATCGTGCGCACGTCGCAGCGGCGGCGAGCAGCGAAAACAGCAGCGAGGTGAATTCGCCCTCGGCCGCCAGCACGCGTGCTCGCGATGACAGGGACGCGGCTATGAGACCGACCATTGGTGAGACCTGGTGGCCGATCGCGACATCCTCCGCGAGGGCGCTGTGCAGTCGCGCGAACGTGCTCCGTGCGCGGCCGACTGCCTGATCGCAGCTGACGGGGTCATATCGTCCGCTCGCCCAGGCGGCAGTCACCGTCGAGAGCGCCTGGAGCGCCACCTTGGGCGGCAGGCCGTAGGTGGCGGAGTCCAGGTACACGCCCGTTGGCTGGAACTCGTGGCGGAGCACGAGGGTCCCATCGCCGGTGTCGTCGTAGGCCAGCCGCCCGTCGGGCAGGGCAAGGAACTCCGTTGTGCTCGTGGCTGTCACGTTCATCGTCGTCCCCTTCTGATTGCTCGTGGGGTTTGATTGGTTCGCGTCCGCGCCCCGCCGCCCGGCTGTGGCTAGGGACGGGGGAGTCGATTCAGGCGCGTGGGTGCTAAGCAGTCAGCGGCGTGACGACCAACTGATCCGCGACTCGGTCGGCCGCGCGATCCTGGAAGAGGACGCGCAGCGAGGTGAGGTGCATCGCCAGTAGCAACGGCACGCCGACGGTGGGGATGAGTGCGAGCGGCAGGTCGGCGTTCAGAGTCGCGGCCGGGTTCACGTGGACGATCTGGAGGAAGCCTGTCAGCGCTCCCAGGGTCAGCGCCGAGACGAGGTCTGCGATCCCGAGCAGGGTGAACCAAATGAGCGGTTTGGCCTGCGATCCCTCGTGTACCGTGCGCGCGACCCATAGCGTTGCTATGCCAACGGCAATGTCACCAAACCCGGCGGGCACAGCGAAGAGCGCTGGGAGTTTCCCGAGCAGCATCGCTATCACGAACACGATCCCTGCTGCTCGGAATGAGTGCGGCGACAGCAGCCGCTGTTGAGCGCCTGGGGCGGTCAGGGCTCGAGCGATCAACGGCACACGGGTCAGCGCGAGCAGCAAGCCGAAGAAGCCGAGCACTGCCAGTGGCAGCCAAGGGACGCCGTGCCCGAGGCGTGAGCGGTAGCTGCCCCCGCCTGCGCCCAGACTACTTACGGCAAGCCAGCCGCCGAACAGAAGGGCGGCGCCCAACCCGATCCTCGTCGAGAGTCGATTGCCGAGACCGGCGGCGCGAGCGCCGCGATATAGCGCGTATGCGGTCGCCGCGGCGATGCCTGTGATCTCTGCGTACGTGAGGGCCCACAGATATGCAGGTAGATGATTCATGTTGTGCTCTTTCGGGTGTGAATTGGCTCTTCGGTAGCGATCGCTGTGCCGATCACCGCGACCAGGAGCACCCGGCGCCCGTGTGCGTGAAGGAACGTGGCGAGGTCGTCGAGCGCTTGGCTACTCCCTCTCTCTAGCCGGCTCTCGTGGGGTCGTCGTAGGGGTCGGAGCCGAGCTTGCGTCCCTGGGTGGGGTCGTCGTAGTGGTCGGAGCCGAGCTTGCGTCCCTGGGTGGGGTCGTCGTAGGGGTCGGAGCCGAGCTTGCGTCCCTGGGTGGGGTCGTCGTAGGGCTCGGAGCCGAGCTTGCGTCCCTGGGTGGGATCGGCGTAGGGGTCGGCGCCAATCGTCCGTCCCTGCGTCGGATCGAACCCATCCGCGCGGTCTTCGCGCGTCGTATCAGGGAGGGCCGGAGCACGGTTGGCGACTCTTGGCTTTCGGGGTGGTCTTGCTTGATCTCGGGAGTGACGGTGGTCATGGTGCTTTGTCTCCTTGCGGGGATTGGGCTTGTTCAACGCGCTTCGTGGCTCCTCGTCGAACAGCTAGCTTGCGTCATGCAAGGCAGACTAGGGCAGTACCCTAGCTTTTGTCAAGCAAGTCAGCTATGATTGCTGTGTGCTCCAACGCGACTATCCAGACCAGGTCTGCTCGATCGCCCGATCACTAGAGGTCATCGGGGAACGCTGGACGCTGCTGATCCTCCGCGACGCCCTCGTCGGCCTAACGCGGTTCGAGGAGTTCCAGGCGAAGCTCGGGATCGCCTCCAACGTCCTCACCAACCGACTCAAGCGGCTGTGCCACGAGGGGCTGCTCGAACGCGTACCGGACCCGGAGCGGCCGGGCCGGCCCAAGTACGTGCTCACCGACAAGGGACGCGAGCTCGCGCCCGCGCTGATCGTGCTAATGAAATGGGGCGATCGCCACTACCCGACCCCCGGCGGCCCACCCCGACTCACCCTCCACTCCGGCTGCGGAGGCAACATCGGCCCAGACCTCCGCTGCGACCGCTGCGGCAAACAAGCGGCACGCGGGGAGATCGAGCTCCCGCCCGGCCCGGGAGCGCCACGCGGCGAGCACGTCGGACGGTAAGCATCGGCGGCGAGCCGGCCCGGCAAACCTGCAGCCTTCATGGCGGCGAGGAGGCTTTATGCGCCGCGCTGCCGTGTTCAGACGAACCATCTCGACCGAGCGAAAGCGTGTCTCGAAGTACTTCTCCGTCCGCACCGCCTCTGTTGCCAAGGCCGGTCGGGCAGGGTCGCCCGCGCGCGTGACCGCCACGACCGATGGGGGCTCCTCACCGCGGCGCGGCGGACTGCTCCCTTACGCCTCAGTGAGGTGGTCACGGCTGCGCCGGTACCGCTCCGCGTCGAACGGGGCAAAGGATTGGGAGTGTGTGGGCGAGCTAGCAGTAGCGGCTGATCTGGGAGGCTTGTGGGCGTGCCCAGCGCGTCGCGTATTGCCCATGCCGGCCTGCCGTTCGCAAACCCCATGTCGCAGCCGGCTGTCGATGTCGCCATCGTCGCTTTGCCCCTCCCGACAGAGCCGCTGGTGGTGGACACCGGCTGTGGCGGCGGCGAGATCCTGATGCGCACGCTGCAGTTGCACCCGGGAGCACGCGGGCTGGGTGTCGACCTGGACGCAGACGCGATCGCCGAGGCCCGTCAGCGAACTGAGGGTCTCCCCGCGCGGTTTGAGATCCGCGACGCCGCGACAGTTGAGGGTACGTTCGACGCGGTCATCAACATCGCTTCATCACAGGCGCACGGGGGCTTTCCCGCGGCGCTGGAGGCATTGCGGCCCCTGGGGCGGGTCGTCCTCTACGGCGAGGGGTTCTGGCAACGAGCCCCGTCGGAGGACTTTCTCGCCGCTCTGGGCGGCGCGACGATGGACGAGTTGACTGACTACGACGGTCTCCGCGCCGCGATCAGCGACGCCGGCTTTGACATCGCCCAGGAGTCGGTGGCCAGTGAGGAGGATTGGGCACGGTATGAGGAGAAGCTCGCCGCAAACGCCGAACGCCACGGCACGCCCGAGACCCTCGCCTACGCGCGCCGGATCCGTCATCGGCGCGCACTTCCGGGAGGTACCGACACGCTCGGCTTCGCGCTGTTTGCCCTGCGCGCCTGAACCGTGCGTGATAGCCGTAGCGTCTCGCTGCCGCATCCACGAACCAGGAGCCACGTCGCACGCCGAGACGAGTGACCTCGAGTCCGCTGATTCCCAGCTTGACGCTAGTGATTGTGCTCTCCTTCGTTGACGGATACAGTCACGCGGCTCTTACCCGAACCCGACTAAGGACAGCACATGAAGATCGCATCCGTGGGCCGAGGGAGGATCGGCGGTGGACTCGGGAACCTGTGGGAACAGGCGGGGCACGAGGTCGCTCTTCTCGGTCGAGGTGGCGGCGACGTTTCCGATGCCGACGTGGTGCTGATCGCGGTGCCCGGGACGGCCGTCTCACAAGCGCTCGACACGGTCCGAGGCATCGAGGCAAAGACGGTGATCGACGCCACCAACCTCGTCCGCGCAAGCCCACCGGACGGATACGCCTCCAACGCCGAGTACATCAAATCCAGGACCAACGGACCCACGGCCAAGTCGTTCAACGCCAACTTCGCCTCGCTCTTCGAGAACATCGCGGACGCGAGCTCACGCCCCGGGAATCTGTGGTGCGGCGACGACGAGGCGCGGGACGTGGTCGAGCGGCTGAACCGGGACGCCGGCTACGAGCCGATCCACGCTGGCGGGCTCGAGAATGCCGCGCTGCAAGAGGGCGCCCTGGGCCTGTGGTTCGCGGTCACGCAGAGCGGGATGGGACCGTTCTTCTACCGGATGGCGCCACCCGACCGCATCTGATCCCGCGTCACGCCACGCGAGGCCGCCCACGCCCACGCCCACGGGCTTCCTACCATCAACAGGCTGCACCTGTCGATGACCGGATGACAATCATGCAGCAGATCGGCGCCCTACCGACCGGGGAGTAAAGAGTCAACCGCCGGGCCTCGCGCTTGCGTTACCACGTCACGCCGATCCGGGCGGGTCGGTGCGAGGTGCCATGATCGCCTTCGCTCAGGTCCATGCCCGTGACCGAGCGCCCAGCCTGAACCACTCGCTCCTAGTTTCACGAAACTCCGGGCACGTCCTGAGCCCGTTGAGGTCGCGAGCGCACTGCCGCTTCGGCTCGACCGAGACCAACAGCAGAAGTTGCCGGCCCGGCTCCCCCGAAGGCGACTTTGCAGAAGCGAGGAGACGTCATCCAGGTCGCCGTTGACCCTCGGATTCACACATCGCAACACTTGGGGCGACGCCGTCTATGTCGTCCTGTCTGAAGCCAAGTCAGCCGCGGCGTGCGCGCTCGAGCTCCAGTCGGCGGTGTCGGCGATCAACCTCGAGTCAGAGGGGCTGCCGGGCCACCTCGCGCTGCGCCTCGGTGGTCACGTCGGGCCGGTGTTCCCGATCCACGACCCGGTGCTCGACGAACCGGCTTTCATGGGCTCCCACGTCAGCCGCACCGCCCGGATCGAGCCGGTCACGCCTCCGGGAGCGGTGTACGTGACCGAGCCGTTCGCCGCGGCCCTTGTGCTCGACGAGCAAACTCGCTTTACGTGCGACTACGTAGGTCACATCCCGCTCGCCAAGGACTACGGCAGCCTGCGGATGTACAGGCTCAGATATGCCTGATCGGCCGGATGAATCCTCGCCTCGTTAACCGACGAGGAGCGCTCGGCCATCCGGGCCGCCGGCCGGGTGCGACGGTTCAGCAAGGGCGAGGCGATCTTCCACGAAGGCGACGATCCAGGCGGGGTGGTGGCCGGCGATGCCTTCGCTCCTTGAGCGGTCTCGGAGCTCATGAGCGCTCATAGGACATCCTCTGGTTGCCTCGACCGCCGTCGGGAGAGGGCCACGATTGCTTGCCCTTTAGTGGAGGGCCTGCCAAAGACCAGCCCGTCCCGGCGGTGGTGAGGTGCCGCAAGCGGCAACA
>JBKQJQ010000404.1:0-2749 GCA_052147875.1 Solirubrobacteraceae bacterium
ATCACGCCGCATTCGCTGCGGCGCACCTGGGCGATGCTCGCCGCGCAGGCCGGCCGCGACCTGCACTGGATCGCCGATCAGATCGGCCACACCTCGGCCGCGTTCACGTTGCAGGTCTACCAGCAGACCCGCAACCGCCGTCTGACCGATCGCGAGCGCCAAGCGATCTGGGAGCTGATGCGCTTCGCCGACGAGCCCGCCGAGTGCCCGTTCACGCGTCAGGTCACCCGCACAGACGACCCTGAGTTTAGGCCAGTGAATGGGCCAATGGGCAGTTTCAGCCCCCCGACCGAGCGGGACGATCTTACCGGTGATGAGTAAAACTACCTTGTTTCCAGGCTGTTACGTGATGGGCGCGGCGGGTTTCGAACCTGCGACCTCTCGCGTGTGAAGCGAGCGCTCTCCCACTGAGCTACGCGCCCTGGACGGCTGATTCTATTGGGCGTGCCTGTTCGGGGGCCGGACTCGTTGGACGGCCTGCCCGTGACCGACCCCGCACCGTCATGACCCGTGCCGTTGGCACCACCGGCAATCGTTGACCCTTCGTCCCCTTGGCAATCTGTCCAAATCCGGCCCGCAAACCCTGGTCACCGGTCCGTTCCAACCCCGAGCGCACGCCGTCATCCTGCGATCATGGCTGGCAGTCTCAGGATCGTCGGTGGCCCCACGTTCATCCCCGTACGTCGTGCGCCCGGCGAGTTGTATCGCTGGAAGGTCCAGAACGGCCCCGCCGAGCAGCACGTGTATGTGCAGATCGCCGACGCGCTGCGACCCGAGGCGGTCGAGGAGCCGCTGCGTTCGGGGATCGAATCCAAGGGCGAGTCGGTGATCTGCAAGCTGCTGGAGCGGGGCAACGTGCCGACCCGGATCAAGATCACATCCGGCGGGATTACCGAGGTGGGCATGGACCGACGCTCACGTCCCTGCTCTTTCTGATCGTCGAGCGGCACGATCGGCGTGACCTATCGACACTGCCCGACGCGGGTCTCGCGGGGAGCCACGCGGACGTCTACGACCCCAGCTTCACACCCACATGTGGGTGCAGCTGTGCGGTGGCTTCGGAGTAAGCCGCTCCCAGCGCATCGACTTCAGCCTGCGTGAGCGCGCTACCGAGCTCCGGCTGCCCGCCCAGTTCGCGATACCCCTCGTGCAGGCGCTTGTCGATCTGGGCGAGGTCGAACTGACCGTCATAGACGCTGTCGATGTACAGTGCCACGTTCGCCCGCGCGAACTGTGCGCTCGCCGGCGTGCCGTGCTGGATCTGATCGATCGCCGCGGCGATCAGTGTCCATCCCCGTGTGACCAGGTTGGTGTAGGTCCGGAACATGCCCGCCAGCGGAGAGCCCGGACCGGTCAGTGAGGGCGACTGCGCTTCGCTCATCAATGGTGGGATTGGGACTTTCGCGGCACTCGCTGCCGCGACCGCCACCGGCGCGCGGGCGCTCTCGAGCCCCCGGGCGCTCGCGGGCAGCCCGTTGACCACCAGCGGCCAGGCTCGCTCGGATTCTCGCAGCTGGATCGCGACAGGACCCTCGACGCGTTTGAGCTCCCGGCTGACTGCCACCAGGTCCTCGCGCTCGAGCCTCAGTTCGGCCGCGCTCCGGTCCGGACCGCCACAGCCGGCCAGCATGCCCATGACGGCGACGCTACCCAGTAGGAGCAGCAGCGTCGCTGCGACGCGCACCGACTTGCTCGGCCCGAGAACGTCTACGCGCTCAGCAGGTCGACCACGAACACGAGCGGTTCGTTCGGCGGGATCGTCGGAGGCGAGCCTTTGGCGCCGTACGCGAGCGAGGCCGGGATGATCAGCTCACGCCGTCCGCCCACCTTCATGCCCTCAACGCCCTGTTCCCAGCCGGGGATGACCTGACCCTTGCCGAGCGTGAACGGGAACGTTTCGTTCCGTTTCCACGACGCGTCGAACACCTTGCCGGTTTTGTACAGCACGCCCACGTAGTTGACCGTCACCGCGTCGCCGGACTTCGCTTCGGTGCCGGTGCCCGTGACGATTTCCTTGGTCACGAGCTTGGTCGGCGCGGGACCGCTCGGGGGGGTCACGTGCGGTTCTTTGGACAGCGGTCCGCTGGGCGGTGTTTTCACCGCCGCGGTCGTGCTCGTCGGGCTTGTGCTGGTCGAGCTGGTCGTCGAGGTGGCCGTGATCAGTGATTCGTCGGCTTTGTTCTCGTTGCCGACGGTGATCGTGCTCGACCCGCCGGAGCTGCCGCAGCCGGCGATCAGTGCGGTCGCGCCGAGAGCCGCGAGGCTGACGCCGACACGGGGACGAACACGTAGAAGGCTTTTAGATACAGCGCTGAAGTTGGTCACGGTCGGGCAGCCTAACGCAACTGACGCCGGCGCGCTACGATCGACCGTGGACCGTGCTAGGCGGGGATGTAGCGGCGCCCTGAATCCGCAATCCGCTCTAGCGGGGCTGAACTCCCCTCCGAGGGGTATCCGTCCCGGTCGCCCCGCCGCCGTGGGCGTCGATGGTTCGGGTCCCGCGCGGTGCCGGCTCGCGAACCAGGTCAGGTCCGGAAGGAAGCAGCCTTAAGCGATCACCGGCAGGCGCAGCGGGAGCTCCCGGACCGGAGCTTGCGGCGACGATCAGGCGAGTGGTGTGCGAAGCGACGACGGGGGGTGCACGGTCCGTATTGCCTGCACGACTCTCGCTTCGTGACAACTATCGTTATACCGAAGAAAAAAATAGAGAGAGAAAGGCATAAAGAGAGAGTGACAGGTGAGCGCTTAC
>JBKQJQ010000405.1:0-6151 GCA_052147875.1 Solirubrobacteraceae bacterium
CCGTACAGCAGCAGCGCGACCATCATCGCCGGGTCATACGCCCGCCGGCCGACACCATCTTCGCGGTACGCGCCATAGAACTCGGCCAGATCCATGCCCGCCACAGCCTCGAGCACAAACCACGCGAGGTGCCCGTCCGGCAGCCAATCCCTAACGTCAGGCGCCAGCAAGAACGACTGATCACGATCACACCCGATGAAGTTCTGAGCCATCCGAGAATGGTCTTAATAGTGCTTTGTTAGGTTCACTCATCTCGTCGTGACGGGGGGAGCGGCAGGCGGGTGAGATCGACGATCTGGCGGCAGGTTTGGCAGCGACCGGTCCAGCACTTGAAGATCGGCTGCATCAGCAGCACGACCTTCGGGAGTGTCAGGCCGGCCGCGGGCGAAAAGGGTTCAGCCGCTCGAGCGTGAGGAACCCGTGGGCAGCGGTCACGAGCGCCGTGTGGTGATACCAGCCGAGCCACGAGCGGCCTTCGTAGTGGTCCAGGCCACGCTCGCCCTTGAGCTGTTTGGAGTCGAGCTCCATCTTCCAGCGCATGCGTGCCAGCCGCGCGAGCCGCTCGAGCGGAGCGTCGGCGGGCAGGTTCGAGATCCAGTAGTCGGTCGGCTCTTGGTGGCCGTCGGGCCATTCGGCGATCAACCATTCCTCGCGCGGGGGGACCTCGGCTCCCTCGCGCCACTTGACCTGGTCGCCGCGCCACTGGTGTCCGGCATGGACCCGCGCGAAGATGAACCTGGAGGTGACCGGCTCCCCGTCAGGGCCGTCGCGGAAGGTGACGGTCTGGGCGCTGCTTGCACCGAGCCGTGCGATCAGCTCGCCGATCGGCTCGGGCTTGCGGTCCGGTCGCAGCCGCGTCGGCGCAGCGCCACCCTTGGCCGTCCTGGACGGGACCGCGAACGAGGTGCCCTGCTCGAACACCTTCGTCTTCGGGCCGACAGACAACACGTACTCGCACCCAGCTTCGTCGAGGCGATCGCGCAGCCAGGTGTTCTCGCCATAGGCGTGATCGCCTAGCAGCGGCGCGCTCGGGACAACCCAGCCCGAGGCGCGCTCGACCAACTCCACGCCGAGCTCCGACTTGGTCTTAAACACAACCCGATCCGGGATCTTCGCCTTGCACCGCCGGTCGGCGTCCTCACACCAGTCCTCGGGCAGATACAGCGCCCACCCCAGCGGCACCGTGCCGTGCTTGCCGACCGCATGCAGCGACACCCCGATCTGACAGTTACCGGTCTTGCCCAGCGTCCCCGAGTACTGGCGCTTGACCCCCGGCGAGTCCTTGCCGTCCTTCGGAAACCCCGTGTCATCCAACACCCACGCCTCAACATCGATCTCCGGCGCGACCCGCTCGGCCACAGCTTTGACCACCAGCTCCGGGTCCCACGGACTGTCAGCCAAGAACTGCTGCATCGACTGATAATCAGTGTCGCCGCCCAATCGCTCGACCATCGGCTCAAGCGACTTACGCGCCCCATCCTCCAACAGCCCGCGCACATACAACCCGCCGTTGACCCGCTGCACCGGCCGATTCATCGCCTCAGCCAGCACCTCGCCCGCGAACGCCTCCAAACGCTCCTTCACCACCACCGGCGCACCAGCATCCACCGCCATCACAGCCATGATGCCTCCTCGCGTCGACAACCCGAGACGCAAGAACGGTTCGCCGGCCAGCAGCCAAACCCTACCCCAGACCTAACAAAGCACTATTAAACCCGCCGGACGACACGGTAATTACGCGACATCCTCTCGCCAACTCGATCGTCGGCTCGGCGGTGTCGGGACGAGCAAAGCGGTCGTCAGCGGCGGCGCTCCTGGCAACGTGACCCTGGAGGGCGTCGAGCGGGCGCTCGAGCTGGTCGACCTCGGCGAGGTGCAGAACGCCTACAGCGTGCTTGACCGCACCCACGAGGACATCGTCGAGCTCTGCCGCGAACGGGAGGTCGCCTTCGTGCCCTTCTTCCCGCTTGGGTCGGCCTTCACCGGTGGTCCGCAGAAGCTGGCCGCCGACCCGGCAGTGAGCTCGGTGGCCAACAAGCATGGGGTGACTCCGTCCGAGGTCGCACTGGCCTGGCTGCTGGCCCGCTATGACCGGATGCTGCTGATCCCGGGCACGACCTCGGTCGCCCATCTGGAGGAGAACCTGGCCGCCGGCGGCCTCGAGCTCGACGATCAGGACATGGCGGTCCTCGACGATGTCAAGCAGGAGGTGCGCGCCGCGCACTGACCTCCCGGACCCGGCGGCGGGACGACCCGCGACGCCAGCGCTCGCAACCTGCCGAGCTCTGGCGCCGCAGACCCGTCCGCAGATCCATCCGCGGACGGCGTTGTGAGCTCAGGCCGCTAGCTCGAGCTGGCCTGGCTCGAAAGCGCCCTCGGCGGTGGCCAGGACCTCGGGCTGGTCACGCTCGATCTGGTTCTCGCGCACCAGCCACAGGGCAAGCGCGGCGCCGGCGAGGGCCACCAGGGCACCGATCAGCAGGATCGAATTCAGCCCGGACAGGAAGCCCTCGCGGGTGGCGCTGGCCACCAGGCCGCGGGCTCCGTGCGGGACCGAGCTCAGCGCCGAGCCCAGCCGTCCGTCCGACGCCGCCTCGAGCAGCTGGCGCGGGTGACCACCCGTGGCCGCCGGCGTGCCAGCGGTCAGGCTGGAGATCGTGCTGGCCCCGCGGCCCAGGAAGACCGCGCCCCAGACCGCCACGCCCACCGCCACGCCGACCTGGCGGAAGGTGTCATTGATACCCGCCGCCATGCCGCTGCGCTCCTTGGGTACGACGCTCAGGGCCACATCGGCGATCACCGGGTTGAGCAGGCCAATCCCGATCCCGGCCACGAGGAAGCCCGGCAGCAGCGCCGTCCAGCCGGAGCTGGCGGTGAGGCCGGACATCAGCAGCAGCCCGACGCCCACGGCCACCAATGAGATCGCCATCAGGACCCGGGCCTGCAGGCGGCCCATCAGCGCCACCGCGAGTGGAGCCACCAGGAACGGGACCAGCGTGATCGGCAGGTAGCGCAGGCCGGCCTGCAGGGGCGAGTAGCCCAGGTAGTTCTGCAGGTACAGGGTCAGATACAAAAACAGCGCGAACAGCGAGGCCGAGACCGCGAATGCGGCCAGCTGCACTCCGGTGAAGGCGCGGCTGCGGAACAGGCCCAGCGGCAGCATCGGCTCGGCCACTCGCCGCTCAACGGCGGCGAAGGCGCCGAGCATCACGGCCGAGCCGGCGAACATCGACACGATCGTGGCGCTGCCCCAGCCGTCGTCGTTGCCGCGTAGCAGGCCGAGGACGAGCAGGAACAGGGCGCTGGAGAAGGTCACCAGACCCAGCCAATCGACCCGCGTCGCGTTGGGGTCGCGCGACTCACGCAGCCTGGCGAAGGTCACCGCCAGCGCCGCGATGCCGATCGGGACGTTGAGGAAGAACACCCAGCGCCAACCCAGCGCGTCGGTGACTATCCCGCCGACCAGCGGGCCGACGGCCACCGCGGCGCCGATCACCGCGCCATACGCGCCCATCGCCGTCGCCCGCTCCCGGCCGGCCGCGAATTCCTGGGCGACCAGGGCCAGCGACACGGCAAACATCGCGGCGCCGCCGATGCCCTGCACGGCCCTCGAAATGTTCAGGACGGTCGCATTGGGCGCGAGCCCCGCCGCGAGTGACGCCAGCGAGAAGATCGCCAGACCACCGGCGAACACCGACCTGCGCCCGATCCGGTCCGCGATCGAACCCGCGGTCAGGACCACCGCGGCCAGCGTCAGCGTGTAGGCGTCAATCACCCACTGGAGGTCCGTGAAGCTCGCCGACAGGTCTTTCTGAATCGAAGGCAGCGCCGTGTTCACGACCGTGATGTCCAGCAGGAGCATGAAGGTCGCGACGCTTACCGCCAGTAGGGTCCACCATTTTCTAGCCATTGGATTCCTTCGTGTGAGGTGCTAATCTTTTGTCAGGAAGCCTTGTAAGGCGTCCTGATCGTTCGGAGACCTTATCAGGAGTCCTGACCAAATGTCCAGTGATTTCACAAACTCGACACAGACACCGTTCATCCGCCTCCTCAACACGGCGTTCGATCAGTGCGTCGATGAACTGCACGCGCGTGTGGCCGAAACCGAGTTCTCGGACCTCCGGTCCACCCATGGCTGCGTGTTCGGCAACATCGATCCGGCAGGCTCGCGGCTGACCGAACTGGCCGAGCGCGCCCGCATGACAAAGCAGTCGGTGGGCGAGGTCACCACCGACCTAGAGCAGCGCGGCTACGTCGAGCGCGTCCCGGACCCGGCCGACGGCCGGGCCAAGATCATCCGCCTGACCGAGCGCGGCCACGAGGCCCAGACCCTGGGCTTCGAGCTGATCGCCGAGATCGAGCGCGAGTGGGGCGAGCGGATCGGCGAGGAGCGCGTGGCGGCATTGCGCGATGCGCTCGAGGCGGTCACGGCGGAGCGGCTCGGCTTCGTGCTTAGCTAGCGGTCCGCTCCGTCGGGCGACACTGAGTTCCTGGAAAAGCGTCGCGCTTGGCACGACCATCCACGGAAGGGCTTCAGCAAGGTCGTCCTCACGTTGGCTGTGCTTGCTGGATGGCGAGAGATCGCGGAGCAGCTCTCCCGAGACGCTGCGTGGACCGCGGACGATGTCCGGGTGCTCGAGGTTGGACTGCCTGACGCTCCAGCGCCAGCACGAAAGCGCATAGCCGTAACTGGGCGCTGCGATGGGGCGGGTCTACAGCCACAGGACGCTAATGCGGCCGACGTCTTCTCCAGAGCGTCTGGCCGCGTGGGCGGGCTGAGGTCGCTGCGCGACAACGGCGCAACCAAGCGTCGCCGACGTTGGAGTCGGACGAGCGCATTCATCGCTTCGCCACGACGTTACAGTCATCGGTTCGGCGACGGACCCTGATCAATCAGCAGCCGATAGCTACCGCGAGTGCTCGGCAGATGGCGTCCATGTGCTCGGCATCGAGCCGGGTGATCGTTTCGGTTAGGAGCGCCTGCGGAACGGTGCAAAGGTTGTCGAGGCCGATTGCGCATCCGACTGGCATTCCGTCGGCGGGCCGGTGTGCGCCGACGGTTCGCCCCTGACGAGCTCCGGAACGCGCACGCCGTCGAGATGTCCCGCGAAGGAGTCCCGCTCGTGGTCATCCAGCGCCAGCTCGGCCACGCGGATCTTGGGATCACCTCGACCTACCTGAGCGGCACCGACAACACCGAGATCATTCAAACCGTCCACGAACGCCCAGCACCGATGATCCCAGCCACAGCCAGCCTCACCCCAAGACGCTGAGCAGCACGCTGGATGTCCGGGCAGGCGGGCGCGCGATCCTTGGCGAAGGCGATCGCACACCCCGCCGGCCCGGCCGGAATCGGCCCCGTCGCCCTAGCGCAAGTCCCGAACGGCCGTCGCCGGTAACGAGAGCAGCAGTCAGCGCCCGGCTCGGGCTGGCGATTGCGTGTAGCCCAGAGCGAAAGCGAGCGAAGAGTCAGCCGTCCGGCTGATCAGGGAATGGGACGGTGTGAATCAAGCCGATCTTCCAGCTGCCATCCTGGTATCGGAAGATCATCGACGTTGGTGCGGAGATGCTTTCCTCCCGACCGCTGAGCTTGTACGTCTGATCTAGGACGCAAGTCACAAGGCCCACGTCGCCCCATACAGTTGCTTGGACATCGCTGAGTTGCGATCGCGGCCCGGAGACAGCGTTCTTCAGCTGGCCGAAATAGTCCTCAAGCGCCGCCCGGCCCCGCATCCAGCCCCTGCTGATCTCATCGACGCCCTGCGCGTCGTCGGCGAGCATGGCGCCGATGCTGTCGACATCCAGAGCATCGAGGAGCTCGAAGACGCGGCGAGCCTGCTGCTCCAGGGCGGTTGTCGTCTGGTCAGACATCATTCCTCCTTGCAAGGGGTCAGCCCCACGCTACTCACGACAGCCTCACGCGGCAACCATGCGGGCTGTCGCTTGGATCGACCGATGTCGCGCTTGCGACCCCCGGAGGGTGCTTGCTCCGCACCCAGTCCCAGCCCACAGCAGAAGTGGCGAGTAGTGCCGGGTCGCGTCTCAGGAGAGCAGGCAGCCGGCAATCGCCTCTCCAATCGACGAGCCCACGAGATTCTGCGCAACCGCGTAGCCCGCGCCGCCGCTGGCCTGGGCGGCGTTCAGCGCGTCG
>JBKQJQ010000406.1:0-9207 GCA_052147875.1 Solirubrobacteraceae bacterium
CGACGCGCTGAACGCCGCCCAGGCCAGCGGCGGCGCGGGCTACGCGGTTGCGCAGAATCTCGTGGGCTCGTCGATTGGAGAGGCGATTGCCGGCTGCCTGCTCTCCTGAGACGCGACCCGGCACTACACGCCACTTCTGCTCTTGGCTGGGACTGGGTGCGGAGCAAGCACCCTCCGGGGGTCGCAAGCGCGACTGCTCGTTTTCGATCCACGCGGCACGCTGATGCTCTTCGAGCCAGGGCTTCCCGTTGAAGCCGACGCCCGGACTCGAACCGGGGACCCCTTCATTACGAGTGAAGTGCTCTACCAGCTGAGCTACGTCGGCGACCCGCGGCCCGCCAGTCTAGCTCTGAGCGATCGGGCGGTCCCTAGACGCCGTAGCCGTCGGGTTCGGGCGCCGCACCCGCCCTAGCCCGCCACTCTTCGGCCAGGATCGCCCACCGCTCGTGGTCGCGCCAGCGGCCACCGATCTTGAGGTAGCGCGGTGAGAATCCTTCGCGCCGGAAGCCGGCTCCCCTAGCGAGCGCGATCGAGGAGGCGTTGGTTGGCTGGATGTTCGCCTCGACGCGGTGCAGCCGCAGAGTTGCGAACGCGTAGCGCAGGACGAGCTCGAGCCCGTCGCGCATGTAGCCCTGGCCTGCGTAAGGCTTCCCGACCGCGTAACCAAGGTAGGCGCTCTGAAAGCCGCGACGGACGATCTGCGAGAGGTTGAAGAAGCCGAGGATCGCCCCGTCCTCCGAGCGGCATAGGAGCATCGCCTCGAAGTCGCCCCGGCGCGCGTCGGCGAGGTAGGCGGCGAACCGCTCATCATCGGTGGGCGCTGTCGCCCACGGGCTGTGGAACGCGCGGCTGGCGCGCATCAGGGCGATGAACTCATCCCGGTCCGCGCGCGTCGGTGCACGCAGGAACACACGTGCCCGGGGGCTCACGACGCGAGCGTCTGCTCCAACCTGTACGCGAGTGCCTCGCAGGCCAACTCCTCAGAGACGTTCAGCTCAAAGCGCTGTCGGGTGTCCTCAACCAGCTCGACCGCATAGCGAAGCCGCTCAGGATCGCGGCCGCCTTCAGTCTCGGCATCCTCTCGCAACTCGGCGATCCGGTCACGGTTGCGGATCAGGTCCGTTGCATCCCAGCTCAGGTAGGCGAGGTCCTCAAACCACAACGCCACCAGTTGTAGCGCCAGGTCCAGCGCTCCCGTCTGGACGCGCCGTCGTGTGCGCTTGCCGCGCTCAGACCACTCTCCCTCGACCCGCTTTCGGTCTTTCCGGGCGGTCAGCTCGAGCTCAGCTGCCAACTGGGACTCGAGCTCAAGACCGGCGGCGTCGCCGCGCGCCCGCACGGCCGCGAGCATCTCCAGCCACGGCCGCAGCTCACCGATCTCACCAGCAACAGCGGCACGGGAGAACCGCTCGGCCGAGGCACGAAGCGCGGCGCCGTCAGCGGTGGCCAGCCGTCGAGCGCGTTCGGCGTCCTGGAGCGCCAGCCGCACGCACGCCAGCGCGGTCTCCGCACCCGAGCCGAGCTCCTCGATCCCGGCCGCCACCCGCTCCTCGCTCTGCGGCTCGAAGCGCACCAGCTGGCAGCGCGAGCGGATCGTCGGCAGCACCTCCCCGAGGCGCTCGGTCAGCAGGATCAGATGCACGAACGGCGCCGGTTCCTCGAGTGTCTTGAGCATACGGTTGGCGGCCTCATCGCCCAGCTCGTCGACGCGTTCGATCACGAACACACGGCGCTGCGATTCAAACGGCGTCCGGCTCGCAGCCGCGATCACCGGCTCGCTGATGTCGCTGACGAGGACCTCGTGAGCGCCGCTCGGGATGACCCACGTGAGGTCCGGATGCACGCCGGCTCGCGCCCGCTGACGCGCACCGTCGCGATCCGGCGCCCCCTCGGACAGGAGCTCAGCCGCGAGCGCCCTGGCCGCGGCGCGCTTACCGGCCCCACCCGGACCGTGAAACAGGTATGCGTGCGACGCTCTGCCGTCGGCCAGGGCCGGGGCCAGAATCGCGCGCGCGTGAGGATGGCGTTCAAGCTCGACGAGCATCGTTTGCGATCGTAGCCCCCGGTAACGTCGTTCGGAGCGATGGCACGTGGAAGGCTGATCACGATCGAAGGATTGGACGGAGCGGGCAAGACGACGCTCGCAGTCGCGTTGGGTGATGCGCTACGCGCGCGAGGCGTGGACGCCGAACTGCTGCGCGAGCCCGGCGGAGTCCGGGTCGCCGAGCTGATCCGCGAGCTCGTCAAGGACCCCGAGCTTCGGATCGGGGCACGGTCCGAAGCGCTGCTGTACGCCGCCGCCCGCGCGCAGCTGGTCGACGAGGCGCTCGAGCCGCTGCTCGCACGCGGCGCCATCGTGCTACTGGACCGGTTCGTCGACTCGTCGCTTGCCTATCAGGGTGCCGGCCGCGAGCTCGGCGTGGAGCGCATCCGCGAGGTCAATGAGTTCGCAACCGGTGGCCTCGCCCCCGACCTGACATTGCT
This sequence comes from Solirubrobacteraceae bacterium, assembly GCA_052147875.1. Lineage (GTDB taxonomy): Bacteria > Actinomycetota > Thermoleophilia > Solirubrobacterales > Solirubrobacteraceae > Palsa-465. The sequence continues at coordinate 2,485 of JBKQJQ010000406.1, forward strand.
GCTGATCGTCGAGCCATCGGTCGGCCGTGACCGTTCGAGCGAGCGGTCACCCTCCCCGGACCGGCTCGAGCGCGAGCCCGACGAGTTCTTCCAGCGGATCGCGAACGCGTATCGCCAGCTCGCGAGCGCGAACCCGCAGCGGATCCTCACGATCGATGCGACCCAGTCGCCTGAGGCTGTGCTGGCCGCTGCCCTGCGCGCGGTCGAGGACCTAGTCTGAGTACCCGCGCGGCCGAGCCTGCTTGAACGCCCACGCGTCGGCGATCATCCGCTCCAGCTCCGGCTTCTCGGCCTGCCACCCCAGCTCGCTCCGGATCCGGTCACTGGCTGCCACCAGCACCGGTGGATCACCCGGGCGGCGAGGCGCCTCCCGGACGGCGATCTCCGCCGACGTGACCCGACGCGCCGCGGCGATCACCTCACGCACCGAGAATCCGTTGCCGTTGCCGAGGTTGAGGATCCGGTGCTCACCGGTACGGACACCGTCTAGCGCGAGCAGGTGCGCCGCGGACAGGTCCTCGATGTGGATGTAGTCGCGGATCGCGGTCCCGTCCGGGGTCTCGTAGTCGGTCCCGTAGACCTGAACCCAGTCGGCCTGTCCGATCGCAGCGCGCAGCACGTTGGGGATCAGGTGCGTTTCAGGGCTGTGGTCCTCCCCTGCATCGCCGCTGGCTCCGGCGACATTGAAGTAGCGCAAGCTCACCGCGCCTAGCCCGTGCGCATGGCAGAAGTCTCCGATCATCCCGTCGACCGCCAGCTTCGATGAACCGTAGGCGTTCGTCGGGCGCGTCGGGGCGTCCTCGACGACCGGGATTCGTTCCGGCTGTCCGTAGACCGCGGCGGTCGATGAGAAGACAAGCCGCTCGACCCCGCTCGCGACGATCGCCTCGAGCAGGTTTAGGGTGCCGCCGACATTGGTCCGGTAGTAGCGCTCGGGGTGCTGCACGGACTCGCCGACGAGCGACAGCGCCGCGAAGTGCAGGACGCCCTCAAAGCCCTCGCGGAGGGCGCTCTGAACCGCATCGTGATCGCGCAGGTCGGCGACGATCAGCCGAGCCTCGCCAGGCACCGCCTCGCGGTGACCGCGCTCGAGGTTGTCGAGCACCGCAAGCTCGTGGCCGCGCTGCAGCAACTGCCGCGCAACGACTGAACCGATGTACCCGGCGCCGCCGGTAACGAGCAGTCTCATAGCGGCTCCGGAGGTGCCATCGACGACGCACGTATAACAGGTCGAAGGCTTTTCACGGGTCCCCGGCGCGGCATCTCGCGGCCCGCTCGGGAGCGCGAAACCCGGAGTCACCGGAGTAAAATCAGAGGTCCCCGGTAACCGCCCTCGAGCCACCGTCTCGACGGCTTTCCGTCCGGCCCGCGCGCAAGAATTCGTAGTTCACCCCTCGGCCGGACAGGAGTCGAGACGGGGCATCCGAACGAGCGGAAACGAGAGGAGCAGGACCGAATGTCGCAACCACCGCAAACCCGCACCAGCCCTAGCGAAAGGGCCGGCGAGGGTATCTCGATCCGCCGTCTTTTTACTACTCCTGAGCAGCATCCGTTCGACGCTGTGGACTGGGAGCAGCGCGACGCGAGAATCGGTCATGGCGACAAGATCTCGTTCGAGCAGCGCGACGTCGAGTTCCCGAAATCCTGGTCGCAGAATGCGACCAACATCGTCGCGCAGAAGTACTTCCGCGGACAGCTCGGATCCGATTCGCGCGAGCGGTCGGTGAAGCAGATGATCGGCCGCGTCGCCGGCACAATCGCGACCTGGGGCCGCGAACGCGGCTACTTCGCCACCGCTGCAGACGCGGCCAGCTTCGACGCGGAGCTGACCCACATCCTTCTGCACCAGCTGGCGGCGTTCAATTCGCCTGTCTGGTTCAACGTCGGGTTCGAGGACAGCCCGCAGTGCAGCGCCTGTTTCATACTCTCGGTCGACGACGAGATGGAGTCGATCCTGGGCTGGAACACCAAGGAAGGCAATATCTTCCGTGGCGGCTCGGGGTCGGGGATCAACCTGTCGAAGATCCGCGGCTCGCAGGAGCCTCTGTCGAAGGGCGGTACCGCCTCGGGTCCGGTCAGCTTCATGCGCGGCGCCGATGCCTGGGCGGGCACGATCAAGTCCGGCGGCAAGACTCGGCGCGCGGCGAAGATGGTCGTGCTCGATGTCGACCATCCTGACATCCGCGACTTCATCTGGTGCAAGGCCAAGGAGGAGGACAAGGCCGCTGCGCTGCGCGACGCCGGCTTTGACATGTCGATCGACGGCGAGGGCTTCTTCTCGATCCAGTATCAGAATGCCAACAACTCGGTCCGCGTGACCGACGAGTTCATGCGCGCGGTCGAGAACGACGAGGACTGGCACTTGATCGCGCGTGTCACCGGCGAGCCGATCGGTAAGCCGATTTCGGCGCGCGAGTTGATGCGCGAGATCGCCGAGGCAGCGTGGCGGTGCGCCGATCCGGGCGTCCAGTACGACACGACGATCAACCACTGGCACACCTGCCCGCAGTCGGGCCGGATCAACGCCTCCAACCCGTGCTTCCCGGCCGACGCGTGCGTCCATACGACCCAGGGCCTGATGTCGATCGCCGACCTCTTCGAACGTGGCGAGAACGGCGAGAAGATCCACGTCTACACGCACCGCGCGACCGCGGGCGAACCGGGCAGCGGGGTGACGGCGACGCAGGTGGTCGCCTTCATGCGCAACGGCGTGAGCCCGATCGTGCGGCTCCGATTCGCCAACGGAGCGCAGCTGCGCTGCACGCCCAACCACCGCATCTGGACCCTTAACCGGGGCTACGTCCGCGCCGAGGATCTGACCGAACGAGATCAGGTGATGCTCAACGACAGCCCCACACCACCAACTGACGCGTCGTGGGAGCTTCCAGTCAAGGTCGCAACGGCGGCGAGGTCGTTTAGTCGCGGCGGGACGGTCAGCGTTACGGACCTCCCCGAGCGATGGAGTGAGGGGCTTGCCGAGCTCACAGGTCATTTGGTCGGTGACGGCTGCGTGACCGGCGTTCAGACCCAGTGGGTCTACGGCGCAGACGACATTGACGACGGTCTGACCGACGCGCACGAAGGCCTACTGCGCGAACTCATCGGAGGGATCAGCAGGCAGACGATGGGCAACGGCACTGTCCAGCTTCGAGCGGGCAGCGAGGCCGTCCGCCACCTGTTCCGAGGAATCGGAGTCACTAGTGCCCGGTCCCACGAAAAGCGGGTGCCTCGCACAGTGTTCGCTGCTCCGAGTCAGGTTCAGACCGCTTTCTTGCGCGGACTATTCGGCGCCGACGGCTGTGTGTCACGTGTCGAGAGCGGAGGTAAGGCGAATCGATACGTTGGCCTTGGCAGCCGGAGCGAGGCGATGCTCCGCGACGTTCAACGACTTTTGTCGACGTTCGGAATTCGCGGACGGATCTATCGGATCTCAGAAGTCGATAGGCCGTCCTTCTCCTACGTCCGAAACGATGGTACGCGTGTCGAATACCTCAGCCGACAGGGCTTCGACCTGCGAATCACTGGCAGCGATCTGGAGCGCTTCGCGGACCTAATCGGCTTCTCGACGCCACGAAAGAACGCCGCTCTGGAGGCGATCCTAAGCGAGTGTCGGCGCTACCGGACTAAGGGCTCCACGCGGTTGATCACCCGCGAAGACGACGGTCAAGAGATGGTCTACAACCTAACCGAGCCGCTGCACCACTCCTACATGGTCGACGGCTTCGTCGTCGCGAACTGCTCGGAATACATGCATGTCGACGACTCGGCGTGCAACCTGGCGTCGTTGAACCTGATGAAGTTCCGCGGCGCCGACGGGACCTTCGACGTCGAGGCGTTCGAGCACGCGGTCGACATCGTGTTCCTCGCGCAGGAGATCATCGTCTCGCCGTCCAGCTATCCGACCGCGGAGATCGGCGTCAACGCGCGCGCGTTCAGGCAGCTCGGGCTCGGCTACGCGAATCTCGGCGCCTACCTGATGGCCGATGGCGTCCCGTACGACTCGGACGAGGGCCGCGGTACGGCAGCAGCGATCACGGCACTGATGACCGGCCGCGGGTATCTGGCCTCGGCGCGGATTGCTGCGGCGATGAGCCCATACGAGCGCTATCCCGAGAACCGCGACGCGCACAACGCGGTGATGCGGATGCACCGCGACGCGGCGCACGCGATCGCCGAGGAGTCATGCGTCGACACTGCACTGCTGGCAGCAGCCCGCTCGAGCTGGGACGCGGCGGTCGAGGCCGGCGAGCAGCATGGCTACCGCAACGCGCAGGCCACGGTGCTGGCACCGACCGGCACGATCAGCTTCCTGATGGACTGCGACACGACCGGCGTCGAGCCGGACTTCTCGCTGGTCAAGTTCAAGGAGCTGGTAGGTGGAGGTCAGATGACGATCGTCAACCGGACGGTGCCGCTGGCGCTGCAGACGCTCGGCTACTCGGACGAGCAGATCGAGCAGATCGTCGCCTACACGAACGAGCACGGGACGATCATCGGCGCGCCCGGCCTCGCCGACGCGGACCTACCGGTGTTCGACGTCGCGGTCGGCGAGCGGGCGATCTCACACATGGGCCACATCAAGATGATGGGTGCCGTGCAGCCGTTCATCAGCGGCGCGATCTCGAAGACCGTCAACATGCCGGAGGCTGTGACCGTCGAGGACATCGCCGACGCTTACACGCAGGCGTGGAAGCTCGGCGTCAAGGCGCTCGCGATCTACCGCGACGGCTCCAAGACCGCACAGGCGCTGCGCACCGATGCACAGAAGACCGCGCCGGCGCCGGTCGACGCGCAGGCGGAGATCGACGAGGCTGTCGCTGCGGCCCTCGCTCAGGCGCCGCCGAAGCGCCGGCGGATGCCGCGCGAGCGCCAGTCGATCACGCACAAGTTCTCGATCGGCGGCCACGAGGGCTACATCACCGCCGGCATGTACGAGGACGGCACGGTCGGCGAGATCTTCCTGACTGACATCGGCAAGGAGGGGTCGACGCTGCGCGGGATGATGAACTCGTACGCGACCGCGATTTCAATCGCGCTCCAGTACGGGGTCCCGCTCGAGACACTCGTGCGTAAGTTCAGCTACATGCGCTTCGAGCCCGAGGGCATGACCTCCAACCCGGAGATCCCGTTCTCGAAGTCGATGCCCGACTACATCATGCGCTGGCTCGCATCGCGGTTCCTCGATGTCGACCTGCAGGAGGAGCTCGGGATCCTGACCAAGGAGGTCCGCGCGCGCAAAGCGGCCGAGGACGCCGCGAGCTCGCACTACGGCGATACCGCGACCCCGGCATCGGCGCCGCCCAGCGCCGGGGACGATGCTCCGGTCCGTCCGGCGACCTCGGCGCTGACGGACGACCCGCCGGTCGTGCCGGCGGTCAGGCGCGGGCTCGATCTCGGGCCAGCGTGCCAGCAGTGCGGGGGCATGATGCAGCGCACTGGCAGTTGCTACACGTGCTCGAGCTGCGGCTTCAACACCGGCTGCGGCTGATCGCAGCCGTAGCCGTTGCCGCCGGGTCCGCTGGTACTCTGCCGACACCGCGGGAGAGACGATTGGGCAAGCCCACGGAAGATGACCAGAAGTGATACCGAGATGAGTCCGGGTGGGCAGCTTTTGGACCCGCCCACGGTCATAGTTGGTCCCATCGGGTCAGCGACTTGGCGCCGGAGGCGCTGAGGGGTGCTGCGCCCGGGATCAAGAGGGTCGGCAGCACTTGTACTGCTCGTGTTCGTTGCTGCGGTCGGAATTGCCGCCGTGCTCGCGATCCGGGCCCTCGGAGGCAACAGCGCCGCGGACACCCCGAAGCCGAGCGCACAGCCAACCAAGGCACAGCAGCACGCGGCCGGGGTTCTGAGCGCGTTCGTCTACGAGCGAGGGACCTACTATGCCGGCGGCAACGTCAAGGCCTGCCAGCCCAACTGGCACCCTGCCACCAACGTCGTCGCCCAACTTCACTGTAGCTCGTTCGGACAACCGACCGTCTACACCCGATTCGCGACAAGCTCCGAGGCGAGCGCCTATTTCGAGACGCTGGCCTCCCGCGGACAACCCGCCACCGGAGACTGGGGAGCGTGCAAGAGGTGGATTCCCAGCAGCGCTTGGCGACGAACCATTCTCGGCGACCAGAAACAAGCCGGCCAGGTCGCGTTCAGGCAACTCGCGGGCCAGGCGTTCGTCGTCTGGATTTGGCCCAACATGCGGGCGGTCGCCGAGGCCTCCGGCAGCAGCAAATCGAAGCCGCAGCTATGCAGGGCGTGGGATTTGGACAGCTAGGCGCAAATTCGGATAATTGCCGCCGTGTCCGACTTCGCCCAGCCGCTACGCGAGCAGGACGTCGACCCTGATCCCCAGCGACAGTTCGCGGCCTGGTACGCGGACGCGGTACAGGCGGGAGTGCGACAGCCGGAGGCGATGGCGGTCGCGACCAGCTCCCCCGCCGGAACCCCGTCGGTCCGGATGGTGCTGCTGAAGAGCTACGACGCCCGCGGGTTCGTCTTCTACACCAATTACGAGAGCCGCAAGGGCCTCGAGCTGGCCGAGAACCCGCGCGCGGCCCTGTTGTTCTATTGGGATCCGCTCGGCCGCCAGGTCCGGATCGACGGTGGAGTGCAGCGCACAAGCGCCGAAGAGTCGGCCGCCTACATCCGCAGCCGGGCTCGCGGCAGCCAGCTGAGCGCGCTCTCGTCGCCCCAGAGCCAGTCAGTCGCCGGCCGCGACGCGCTCGA
>JBKQJQ010000407.1:0-3036 GCA_052147875.1 Solirubrobacteraceae bacterium
GGTCAGCGTGTCCGGGCTCTCGAGCCCGATAAATGCCAGGCCGGCCTGGGTGAGGATCGCGAAGATGACGGTGAAGATGAACCCCGAGATGATGAACGCGGAAAGGTTGGGCAGGATCTCGACGACGATGATCCGCCACATCCGCTCGCCGGAGACCCGTGCCGCGAGGACGTAGTCGCGGCTGCGCAGCGACAGCGTCATGCCGCGCAGCACCCGCGCGCTGCCGGCCCAGCTCGTGATCGCGATGACGAAGATCATCGGGCCGAGGCCGCCGGACTTCAGGTACGCGGCGATGATGATGACCAGGGGCAGCGCCGGGATGACCAGGACGACGTTCGTCACCAGGTTCAGCGCCTCGTCACTGATCCCGCCGATGAAGCCGCCGCCGATCCCGATCGCCAGCGCCACCAGGGTGGCGATGACCGCGGCGGCGAAGCCGACTTCGAGCGTGCTGCGGGTGGCGACGATGAGCTGGCTGAGGACGTTCTGGCCGCTCTGGGTGGTGCCGAGCCAGAACTTCGCCGATGGGGCGGCCAGCGGCGGCCCCACGAACGAGTTCGGGTCGTGCACGAACACGGGCCCGAAGATCGCCAGCAGCACGAAGAACGCGATGATCACCGCGCCGGCGAGCATGCGCGGCGACTGCCGCAGCCGGCGGGCGGCGGCCCGGAGCCGGTTGACGAGGCCGGCGGTAGGGCGCGTCGCCGGGGCGGCGCCGAGGACCTCGGTGGGACTGGTGACGCTCATGACGCCTGCCTAATGCGCGGGTCGATGAAGACGTAGAGCATGTCAACGATGAAGTTCGCGGCGAGCACGGCCATCGTGATGACCAGGAAGATGCCCTGCATCAGCGCGTAGTCGTTGTTCTGCACCGCTTCGAGCAGTTCGTAACCGATGCCGGGGTAGGAGAAGACGATCTCCATGATGATGGAGCCGCTCACGACGAAGCCCAGCGAGATGGCGAACCCGGTGAAGCTGGGCAGCACCGCGTTGCGGGCCGCGTACCGGATCAGGACACGGCGCGGCGACAGGCCCTTCGCCTCGGCGGCCAGGACATAGTCCTCCGACAGCGTGGTTAGCGTCATGTTCCGCATGCTGAGCAGCCAGCCGCCGATCTGGGCGAGCACGATCGTGGCCGCGGGCAGGATCGCGTGGCTGGCCGCGCTGGCGATGAACGAGCCGCTCCACCCGATCGTCAGCGTCGGGGCGTAGCCGCCGTTCAGCGGCAGCGCGCGCAGCACGACGGCGAACAGGTAGAGCAGCAGCAGCGCGAGCCAGAAGTACGGCATCGCGGTGAGGAACGTGGTGGTGGGAATGACCGAGTCCAGCCATTTGCTGCGCTTCGACCCGGCGAGCGCGCCGAGCGCCGTCCCGACGAGGAAGGCCAGCACGGTCGCCGTCCCGACCAGGACGATCGTCCACGGCAGTGCCGATGCGATGATCGTCGTCACCGGGACGGGAAAGTCGGTGATCGATACCCCGAGGTTCAGGTGCGCGAGCTGGCTGAGGTAGTGCAGGTACTGCGAGCCGATGTTGGAGCCCCCCACGCCCAGCAGCGCCTGCAGCGCCTTGTACTCACCGGGCGGCGGACTCCCCGTCTGCGACATCCGGGCGAGGAGCGCCTCGACCGGGTTTCCCGGGATCAGCCGGGGAAGGAAGAAGTTCAGCGTGAGCGCCCCCCACAAGGCGATCAGGTAGAACCCCACCTTGCGGGCGAAGTAGCGGGCAGGCATACTTCCTTCTCCCTTCCCCGGCGGCGTCGCCGGTTTCTAGCGGCCGCCGCTCACCCGACCAGCGACAGCCGTGGCGTCACCCACGCGTAATCGGGCGGGATCGGGACGTCCTCGGCGTAGGGATTGCTGAGCGTCGGGTAGCCGGTGACGAGGTTGCCGTTGAACTCCGTGTCCCCCTGCTGGTCGGAGACCGGGATGATGGGCAGCTGCTGCGCGACGATCGACTCGATCTGGTAGAAGTCGGGGCGCCGCGCTGACACGTCAGGCGTGGCCGCGATGGAGTTGAACAGCGAGTTCACGGTCGGGTTGCTGTAGCGGCCGTAATCGCCTGCGGTGTCCAGGCTGCCGACCGCCGGGATGCCCTGGCTGTCCAGCAGGTTCTTGTAGTAGACGTACGGGCTGGGGTGAAGCCGTAGTACTCGATGAGCAGCTGGAAATTCCCGTTCGACCGGTTCGAGGAGTACTGGCTCAGCGATTCCGCGTCGACGGTCATGTTGATGCCCGCGGCCTTCACCTCCTGCTCGACGATCTGGAGCACCGACACGTAGTCCGTGTACCCCGACGGGACCTGGATGGAGACGCTGAGCTCGGAGCCGTTCTTTTGGAAGAAGCCGTTTGAGCCCATCGTGTAGCCGGCCGCCTCGAGCGTCGTCTTGGCCAGGCTGTCACTGAACGTGAACGGCTTGTCGAGAGCCGGGTTGGTGATGCTGCTGTACAGCGGCTGCACGAGCCCGGTCTGGTTGATCTGGCCGACGAGGCCGTCGTAGACGTCCTGGCCGACGAAGTTCCTGTTGATGGCGTCGCTGATCGCCTCCCGCACGGCCAGGCTGGCTGTCGGCCCGCTGACCATGTTGGGCACGATGTTGATGATCGCGGCCGGAATGTCGATGACATGGTAGTTCGGGTTCTTGGACTCGTACACCTGCTTGATGTTCGGAATGAACGCGCCGCCCCAGGCCACGGATCCGCTCTCGATGGCTAGGTCGATGCTCGTGTTGCCGTTGTAGTAGAGGTACCGGAGCGTCTTGATCTTGGGCAGGCCCGGTAGGTAGTACTGCGGGTTAGCGGTCAGGACCATGGCCGTCCCGCTGACCGATGACATCTCGTAGGATCCGGTGCCGACCGGCTTCGGGTCCTGGTAGGTCGACGGATCCGCTACCGACTTCCAGATGTGCTCGGGGACGATGTACGTGGTGCCGGCGATGTAGTTGATGTCCGTGTAGGAGGGCGACGAGAAGTTGATCGCCACCTTGCCGGAACCCTCGGCGACGGCGCTGGTGATCGGGAGCGCGCTTTGGTTGAG
>JBKQJQ010000408.1:0-2570 GCA_052147875.1 Solirubrobacteraceae bacterium
GCGCTGCAGGACGGGCTCGTCACCCCGAACACGAACTTCAACATCCCGCCGGTCCTGCAGGTCGCGGACCGTCAGATCCACGACGCCGAGGCTCACGGCTGGGAGACCCTGTCGGTCGCGGGGATCCTCAAATACTCGAGCAACATCGGCGCCGACCTGATCGGCGGCAAGCTGGGCGAGTACCGCTTCAACTACTGGGTCCGCCGGTTCGGCTTCGGATCGCCGACCGGCGTCGACCTGCCCGGCGAGGATGGCGGCATCATCCTGCCGGTCTCGAAGTACTCGGGCGCGTCGATGGGCAACCTTCCATTCGGCCAGGGCGAGTCGGTGACGCCGATGCAGATCGCGACCGCGTATGCGGCGATCGCGAACGGCGGCATCCTGCGCCCGCCGCACGTTGTCGCCGCGATCGGCGGCAAGCCGGTCAAGCAGCCGGCCGGTCACCGGATCATCTCCGAGCAGACCGCATTCGAGCTGCGAAAGATGCTGATCGGCGTGTTCGGCGATGGCGGCACCGCCTCGGGCGCCGCGATCCCCGGCTACCAGATGGCCGGCAAGACAGGCACCGCGAACATCGCGATCGACGGCCACTACTCGAACACCGAGTTCGTCGCCTCGTTCGTCGGCATGGTCCCGGCATACCACCCGCAGCTCGAGTGCCTGGTGGTCGTCGACGAGCCGCAGGGTTCGATCTATGGCGGCTCGGTCGCGGCGCCGGCGTTTCAGAAGATCGTCGGCTGGGCCGTGCCCTACTTCGGAATATCGCCCCGGTAGTCGATCGGCGCGGGCGGCTCCGCGAAGACGCCCGCCAGCCGCGCGAGACGCGCGTCCCACTGACCGCCGACCTCGGCCATCCACGAGACAGCGCTCGAGAGCGGCTCTGGGGTGACGTGGTAGCGGACGTCGCGGCCGGCGCGCTCGCGCTCGAGCAGCCCGGCATCCGACAGCGAGCTCAGGTGCTTGGCCACCGCCTGGCGTGAGATCGGCAGGCTCGTCGCGAGCTCGGTCGCGGTCGCGGGGTGCTCGGCGATCGCGCTCAGCAGCCGCCTGCGCATCGGGTCGGCGAGCGCTCCGAACACCGCCCCCGCACGGTCGTCGGAGCTCATTACGCGGCGACCAGCGCCGGACCGAACCTGGTGGGGCCGGCGCCGCCGAACGGGATCCCAACCAGGTCGAGGATCTCGAGCGGCCTCGTCTCAACGACCCTCAGCCGGGTGCGACTGTCGTCGAGCTCGGAGACGACCAGCTCGACGCGGGAGGCCGGCTCGTCGCCGCGCGCCCACCAGAACGCCAGTCTGCCGGCGCCATCGCCCGGGGAGCTGACCTCCTCGACCCAGCCGTCGCGCACCTCGTCGCCGAACTGAAACCGTGCCTCGCCGCCGGGCCGCAGGTCGAGCGCCACGGAGTCAGCGAGCCAGCCGGAGAGCCATTCAGGGTCTGTGATCGCCCGCCACACGTCGGCGGGGGCGGCGGCGAGGTCGAGTTCGCGTTCGATCAGGTCAGTCATGCGGGCCTCCAGCGTGGATGTGCAACTCGCCGGTTGCAGGTTGTGCTACGGTAGGACACCCGCAACTCGATGGTTGCACCATAGCAAGCGAAGGAGATCCCATGCCACTCGTTCCCATGGTCGTCGAGCAGACCGCCCGCGGCGAGCGCTCATTCGACATCTATTCGCGGCTGCTCAACGACCGAGTCGTGTTCCTCGGCGGGCAGGTCGACGAGGACACCGCGAATCTCATCGTCGCCCAGCTCGTCCACCTCGAATCCGACGACCCCGACAAGGACATTCACCTCTACATCAACTCGCCGGGGGGCTCGATCTACGCCGGGCTGGCGATCTACGACACGATGCAGTTCATCGGCCCCGACGTGCAGACGATCTGCTACGGGATCGCGATGTCGATGGGCTCACTGCTGCTGGCCGGCGGCGCCGAGGGCAAGCGGATGGCGCTTCCCAACAGCCGGATCCTGATCCATCAGCCGTCGGGCGGCTTCGAGGGCCAGTCGACGGACGTCGAGATCCATGCCCGCGAGATCCTGGCGCTGCGCGCCCGCGTCGACGAGATCTACGCCAAGCACACCGGCCAGTCCGTCGAGCGCGTGCACGCCGACATGGAGCGCGACCGCTACTTCACGGGCGAGGAAGGCCTCGCCTACGGGCTCGTTGATCGCGTGCTTGAACGGCGCGAGCTGGCGAGCCGGGGGAGAGGGTTCGGGCAGGGCTGAGCCCTCTGGCATCGCGGCTACTCTGTCGCGATGCGGCTAGATATGCTGCTCGCCGGCGCTCCCGCCGGAGGCGGCGAGCTCGAGATCAGCGGCCTCGCATACGACAACCGGGGCGTCGAGCCGGGCGCGCTGTTCTTCTGCGTGCCCGGGTTCACGCACGACGGCCACGAGTTCGCGCCCGACGCGGTTGCCCGCGGCGCGGTGGCGCTGGTCGTCGACCACGAGCTTGAGGGCCTCAAGCATGTTCCTCAGATCAAAGTCGCGGATGTGCGCGCCGCGATGGCGCCCGCGGCCGCGCGGTTCTATCGCGACCCGACGAAAACGCTGCAGGTCGTCGGCGTGAC
>JBKQJQ010000409.1:0-7723 GCA_052147875.1 Solirubrobacteraceae bacterium
CCGATAAGGACGGCGGGGCCGGCGACGTCAACAGCGCCGTCAACTCCGGCGGTCAGGGCTGGGTGACGTGGGACGACAACGGCTCAGTGTTCGCGCAGCCGTTCGACGCCGCCGACGCGATCGCACCAGCGAGCGTGAGCGGCAGCGGCACGTCTACGTCGGGGACGGTGACAGTAGACGTCACCTGCGCGTCGTTCCCGTGCACGATCACGCTCGTGCTCACGGCGCCGGAGACCGTCGTCGTCCATGCGGCGTCGGTGCCGCTCAGCAAGCACGGGAAGACCAAGACCAAGATCGTGACGCTCGGCACCGGCAAGCTGACGATCAACAGCAAGGGGCCGCACAAGTTGACCGTGCACCTGTCGGGGAAGGGCAAGAGCTACGTGAAGTCCCACAAGGGCCACTTCAAGGCGACGGCGCTGATCTCCGAGAAGAGCCAGGGTCAGACGGTCAAGAACTCGCGGACGATCAGAATCCACAGGAAGTAGCCAGCTCGGCGAAGGCCGAGAACACCGGCCGAGCGGCTGCCATTTGTTCGGGCAGCCGCTCACGGCTCCTTGCCCTGAAGCGCTCGAGCTCATAGCCGGCCGCCTCGATCTGGGCGATGCCGCGCGGGTCCGCGAGCCAGCCGTCGAGCACCATCTGCTCGTTCACCTCGAGGTGGGCCTGGCTGCCCCAGGCGGCGCGGCCGATCCGGAACAGCGCAGCCCCAGGGCTGGGCGTCGTGCCGAGGACGACCGCCTTTGGCGGCAGCTCGATCACGTCCTCGTGCCACTTGAGCACCGGCAGCCGCGGCGTGAGGCCGGCGAACAACGGGTCGTCGCTCGTGGCCGGCAGCGACGACAGCTCCGGCCAGCCGACGTACATGCTGTCGAGCGTCGAGACCCGACCACCTGCGGCGACCGCCAGCAGCTGGGCGCCGAGGCACATGCCGATCACCGGCGTGTCATCGGCGAGCGCGGCCCGCATCAGCTCGACCTCGGCGCCGAGGAACGGATCGCGCTGGTACTCGGTCGCGCTCATCAGGCCACCCAGAGAGACGATCCCGGACAGCTCGCCGACCGGCGGTAGCGTCGACCCGTCGAGTGCGTTGGCCGCCACTACCTCACAACCGGAGAGCTCCAGCTGCTCGCTTACGAGCCCCGACTCACGATCGTCGAGGTGCGTGATGATCAGGACCGGCGCCACGGCCCGGCGAGCATATAGGTGAGCCTCGAAAGCTGAAACACTGCCGCTGCAGATGAGCGACGTGACGCGGATCGGGGTTGTCGGCGGCGGCTTCATGGGCTCGGGGATCGCTGAGGCGGCCGCTGCCGCGAAGATCGACGTGACCGTGTTCGAGCCTGAGCAGGCGCCGCTGGACCGCTCGCGCTCGAGCCTCGAGACATCGGTGGCGAGGGCCGTCTCGCGCGGAAAGCTGACGCGCGAGGGCGGCGACGCGCTGATCGACCGGATCCACCACACGACGACGTTCGAGGACCTCGACGACGTTGACGGCGTCGTCGAGGCGGTGACCGAGGATCCGCGCGTCAAGGGCAGGCTGTTCGAACAGCTCGACAAGGAACTTCCCGAGGCGCGTTTCCTTGCTTCCAACACGTCATCGATCCCGATCGCCGAGCTCGCCGCGTGGACGCAGAACCCGGACCGCGTGATCGGGCTTCACTTCTTCTCGCCGGTGCCGGTGATGAAGCTGGTCGAGGTGGTCGTGGCGCTCGACACGTCGGATGAGACGGTCAGCGAGGCGGAGGCGTTCGCGACTCAGATCGGCAAGCGTGCGATCCGGACCAAGGATCGTTCGGGCTTCATCGTCAACATGCTGCTGGTCCCATACCTGATGGCGGCCGTGCGCATGTACGAGGACGGGTTCGCGTCGCGCGAGGACATCGATGAGGGGATGCGGCTGGGCTGCGGGCACCCGATGGGACCGCTGACGCTCTGCGACTTCATCGGGCTCGACGTGCTGTACGCGGTCTGCGACTCGCTGTACGAGGAGTTCAAGCGGCCGGAGTACGCGCCGCCGCCGTTGCTGAAGCGGATGGTCGTCTCCGGTCACCACGGCCGGAAGGCCGGCAAGGGCTTCTACGAGTACTGAGACCCGCATCTCGCCGCAACTGTCGGTGCGGCGCGGCCGCGACGCGGTCGAGTTCTACAAACGGGCGTTCGGAGCTGTGGAGGTGTACCGCGTCGGCGGCACCGCCCAGCACGAGGCGGTCGTGTCTGAGCTGTCGGTCGAGGGCGCCACGTTCTGGGTCTCAGACGAGTCGCCCGAGCATCTCCACAACAGTCCCGAGACCCTGTCTGGCACCACGACGCGGATCCTGCTGGTGGTCGACAACCCGACCGCGGCAGCGGCGCGCGCCGTCGCGGCCGGTGCGACCGAGGTCTATCCGGTCAGCCAGGAGCACGGATGGGTGCTCGGTCGGGTGCAGGATCCGTTCGGGCACCAGTGGGAGATCGGCAAGCCATTGGTGCCGTGGCCACCCCCGAGCGGACGGCCCGGGGGTCATTGAGCCGCGGACGGATGCAGCAGCGGCACGACGCCCTGCCAGCCGCAGCGCAGCACATCGACCAGTGACGGCGGCGTGATCAGCTCGACGTCGGCGCGCACGGGTCTCGGCCGGCGCGCGGCGTAGCCCGCCGGCGTCCACGCAAGCAGCTCTCGGCCGTGCACCAGCCACGGCCCGCCGGCATCGAGCACGAACGCGCCGTCGGGTAGCTCGGCGAGCTGCGCACGGTGGTGGCGCTGGCTGCGGCCGTCGAGCCGCTCGTCGTGCAGCCGGGCGTCGATCGCATCCGCACTGCGCGGGCCGGGGTGAAGCTCGTCCCAGAGCGAGGTCAGACGGTCGTAGTCCTCGCGCCGACACAGCGCACAGGGGCGGTGGCCGGCGGCGAACGCGGTCGCCTCGTCGAGGAAGAACAGCTCCGTGAAGCGGCCCGGCGCCATCAGCGGGCGCCTGTGCCAGCCGCGGAAGCGCAGCCGGCAGGCGATCCATCGCTTGCCGTTGTAGGAGCGGCGGATGCTGCCGGCCGAGTCGTGCAGGCAGCCGCGGTTTCCGTACACGAGCCCGCGTGCCGGATCGGCGATCAGCTCACCGAATGGGGTGACTCTGTTCTGGCGTGGCACGCGCCGGCTCAGCCCATCAGGTGAACGCCGAGCAGGCGCTGCACGCGCCACAGGAAGTTGCCGCCCAGCAGCGGCTTCTGGCGGCGACCCGCGATCGTCAAATCGATCGCGTCGCATGGGCCGCTGACGTAGGCGAGATGGGGGTAGGCGACGTATTGCGCCTGTGCGAGCAACTGGCCGCCGGCGTCGCGTCGGAAGCTGAGCGTGATCACCCGCGCGCTCTGCGTCAGCAGGGCGGGGCACGAGTACACCCCCGGCTGGACGATCGGCAATGCGTTGAAAATCGACACGATCCGCCGCACCTTGGCGGCACTGGTGACACTCAAATCGACCGTCGGCGAGCCGTCGACCGGCGCGCTCGCGACGTCGAGCTCGTGGACCACGGACGGAACCTTTTCGCTGCGCGGCCGAGGGACGATCCACACCGATTGGGCCTGGGCAAGGGCTCCCGTGGCGCCGCCGGGCAGCGCGGTCAGGGTGACCGACAGCTCGCGCTCGGCGAGCACCCCGCGCACCGGCGGCCACTCGAAGGTGAGGCTCTGGTCGACGAGGGCGCCTTTGTTGTACAGCTCGCCCGAACCATCGAGCTTCGATCCGGACGGCCGATGCGACTTGATGTAGGCAAGCACCGCGGACGGGCTCCCCGCGACCTGCCACCAGGCGTGCTGATCCACCGCCGCCGATGTCGCGTTGAGCGACGGCATCGGCTTGAGGTGGCCGCCGTCGCCGGTCGGCTCAGTGGGCGAGCTGACGGCGCCGGGCGGCAGACGGAGGCGCCGCAGCAGGTTCGCCGCATCGCGCTGAGCCACGTGCCTGTTGCTCGCGGTCGTCGGAGCGGGACGATCGGGTGCGGCCGCGACCGAGGCGGCCACCAGCGCAGCCAGGCACGCGATCAGGCCGGTCGCCCCGAGCAGCAGACGAGTCTTCATCCACCAAGACTACGCACGGGCACGCGATCGATCACAGGCTTGTTGGGCCGACAGCGCGGCGCGCCGGACCTGGTCCAGGCGTGGATCGTCGCGGGCGCCGCCGAGGTTGAGCTCGACCAGCGGCATGCCGGCCTGTGCCACCGCGGTCGCCAGGCTCGCCGCCGTGAGCGCCTCTCCCCTGACGCCGCCGCGCGCGTGTGCCGTCGCATCGGCGGCGAGCGTCGCGACCTCGGCCGCCGTTTCGACGATCGCCACGATCGGGTCGGCCGCCTCGAGCAGCGCCTGCCGTAGCCGCTGAGGATGACCTGGCTCGTCACGGCGGCGCTGGACCGCCAAGACGTTCGCATAGGCCGCCGCGTCAACATCCGCCAGCGCCAGAGCCCGGAGCCGGAGCGCAGCCGCCCGGTCGTGGCCATCCTGGACCGCTGCCCGGTCCAGCGGCTCCTTGGTCAGCACCACCGCGGTGACCATCTTGACAAGCGCGGCGGCGATCGCGCACGTGAAGGCGAGGCTCGGCCCGGCCCCCGGCGTCGGCTCGGCTGAGGCGATCGAAGCCGTCAGCTGCGCGCAGGTCATGTCCGCCAGGTCGGCCATCGGCAGCACATCATGACCTCCGCCGGCCTGCGCCTGCCGACTGGCGCGCAGGCCGGGTACGAACGGCGGTCGGCTTTTCAGCCCTGCTGCTCGACGATCAGCAGGCTGTTGCCGTCCGGATCGCGGAACCAGAACATCGGCGGGACCGGGCCGCTCATCCGCGAGACCTCGGCGTCCACGTCGACGCCGCGCGAGCGCAGGTGCTCGTGTGTCGCGTCGATGTCATGCGTGGTCAACGTGATCCCGGTCTCGACTCCGACCTGGTCCTCACGCTGCGGCGGCGCGAGCGCGATCCCCGTCGTGCCGGCCGGCGGATAGACCTCGACCCAGCGGTAGCTGCCGCCGAACGGAATGTCGGTCCGCTTCTCGAACCCCAGGCGCTCGACGTAGAACTCGATCGATCGATCCTGGTCGCTGGACGCGACCACGACCAGGCTGATGGTGCCGATCCCGCTTTCCGTCTTGGTGGTCATTGCTGATCCCTTCGTTGAAGTCGATGTCGGTAGCTGAGACCCGAGCTCACGCGCGGACTAATCGGTCGATAGCGTGCATTCCACAGCGATGATCGACAAGCCCGTGATCTCCGTGATGCTGATCGTGCCTGACGCAGCGGCCGCGGTCGACTGGTACAAGCGCGCCTTGGGTGCTCGTGAGCTGTGGGATCTGGGCGGCGTCGCTGGGCTCGAGGTGCGTGGGGCGCCGTTCTTCCTCCACGAGACCGTGCCGACCAAGCCGGGCGAGGCCAGCCCCTTCGAGAGCGGGACGACCTCGACGCGGATCGAGGTGTTCGTCGACGACCCCGACGGCTTCGTCGCGCGCGCCGTCGCCGAGGGCGCCACCCCGTCTCCCGACCGCGTGACCGATCACGAACTGCCCTGGGGTAAGCACCGCCAGGGCGGTTTCCGCGATCCGTTCGGCCACCAGTGGTCAGTCGGCGACCGGTCCCCTTTGAACCGCTTCCCGGGTTAAGTACGCTTGCTGGCGATGCTCGACTTCGTCACCCGTCCGATTCGCGTACTGCTCGGCTCGACCGAAAGCGAGGTCGTCGAGACCGTGCATGAGACACGCGACATCGAGCGCGACACGCTGGGTGCTGTCAATGCGATCGAGAGCGCGACGACGTCGATCGAGAAGCATGTCGAGGTGATCGAGTCGCTCGCGACATCGATCGATCCGCTGCGTGCGTCGGTCGATCGCCTGACCGACACGATGCAGGAACTGGTCAAGGTTCTAGGCCCGCTCGCCGGGGTCGAGCACGAGGCACAGAAGGTGGGGCGGATCTTCCATCGCCACCGCGACGAGCAACCAGCGCCACCCGCTGACGCTCAGCCCTAACCCCTACGCAGCAGCGATCGAGTAGACCGGCGGCAGCCGAGCGGCCACCGTCGACCAACTCGCTCCTGCGTCCGCGGACCCGAATACCTCGCCCGAGGTGGCGCCGAAGTACAGCTCGAGCGAGTCACCCTCGCCGGTCGAGTCAAACGCATGTCGCAGGACCGTGAGGTAGGCGTGGCTTTGCGGCAGACCGTCGCCGCGGGCGATCCACGTTTGGCCGGCGTCGCGGGTCTCGAACACGCGTGCCCGGCCGTCCGGAGTGACCCGGTCGTAGTCCCCGTGCAGCGGGATCACGAACGCGCTATCCGGGTCGGCCGGGTCGACGGCCAACGGGAAGCCGAAGTCGGACGGTAGGCCGGCACCGATGTCGGTCCAACTCGCGCCCGCGTCGTCGGAGCGGTAGACGCCGCCGTGGAACTGCAGAAACAATCGCTCTGGCTGTTTCGGCGCCCGCTCAATGTGGTGTATGCAGAGGCTGGTCGACGTCTCGCGCACATCCTCGGGCAGATACCGCGCGACGAGGCCCTGATTGCCCTTCCGCCACGACTCGCCGCCATCGTCGGTCAGCCACACACCTGCCGCCGAAACGCCGACCGTCAGCTTCGCCGGCTGGCCGGGCCAGGCAGCGATCGAGTGCAGACACAGGCCACCGCCGCCCGGTTGCCAGTCCTCGCTGCGGCGGTGATCGAGGAGCGCGTGATTGAGCTTCCAGGTCAGGCCGCCGTCACGGCTTTCGAACAGGACCCCCGGATCGCCACCGGCGTACACGGCACCGTCGTCCTCGCCCGGCACGATCACCCACATCCGGACGAGCGCATCGGCGCCGCCGTGTGGCATCTCGACCCCATCTGCCTGAGTCCATTCTGCCGACGGATTGTCGGCGAACCAGATCTTCGGTCCATAGAACGGCGACGTCGTCGTCGCGAGCAAGCGGCGAGAGCGCGGATCACGGACGGCGTAGTCGACCGGTTCGCCCGCGAACGCTCGTGCGGTGATCTCGAATCCGGTCGCCGGATCGCCCTCGAGCACGAACAGACCCTTCTTAGTGCCGACGACCAGCTCAGTCATATGATCCCCCCAGAGATCGACGGTAAGACCTCGATGCGGTCGTCGGTGGCGACAGCCGCCTCCTCACCCTCGCGCTCGCCATTGACGAACACGTTGATGTGGGGCCGGATATGGCCCCGTTCGTCGAGCACCCAGCCTGCCACCGCCGGATGCTCGTGCTCAAGCGCACGGAGCAGCTCGCCGACCGTCGCCCCGGCAAGCTCGTGTTCAGAGCGACCGGCGGCGAGTTGTTTCAATGGGCCCCGTACGCGGACGCGCGCCATCCGGCAATCCTCTCACCCGGCGAGGACCGCGCGCTCGTACGTGTCGGCCTGGAAGCGCTGCGTCATCCCGACGCGCTCGTACAGCGCCAGCGCGCGCGGGTTATCAGACGCGACGCCGAGTTGAGCCTCACGCAGGCCGGCCGCGGCGAACAGGCCGAAGGCGGTCAGCAACATGGCGCCGCCGAGCCCGCACCGTTGGCGGTCCGGGTGGACGGCGAGCAGGTCGACATAGCCGACCGACTCCTTGACCCAGCGGTCCGCGAGCAGGAAACCGACGACGCGCCCGTCTTCCTCGGCGACGAGGCTGAGCTCGGGCGCGAGGTCGTGCGCCTCGAGGTGCTCCTCGCGAAATGCGGTCAGCGACTCGGGCCGGTAGTCGGGATTGGCGGAGAAGCTCGCGGCGTCGAGCT
>JBKQJQ010000410.1:0-6892 GCA_052147875.1 Solirubrobacteraceae bacterium
ATCCAGTGGCTGACGGCGCTCCACCACCCGCCCGCGCTGGCGGCGATGATCGTGCTCGTCACGCCTTCGGACCCGTTCGTCGAGAACCCGACCGGCGTGCCGGGGCCGATGCACGTCCACTGGTTCCGGATGACCGACGGTCGCGGACTGCAGTACACCGGGGCGGTCGACTGGATGAGGGTCTACGCCCACCGTCCGCTCGAGCAGCTCGACGAGGCTGCCGGCTTTCACTCACCGATGTGGCGCGAGGAGTGCCGCCACCAGGTGCTCGACGAATGGTGGGAGCCGGTGCGCTATCAGCACAGGATCAGCGAGGTCGAGGTACCGGTGCTGCACATCTCCGGCTGGTACGACGACGAGGAGATCGGAACGCCGGCGAACTTCGCGGCGATGACAGCGGCCCGTCGGGAGGGTCAACGGCTGCTGATGGGGCCATGGGGTCATCAGGTGAACACTGGACGTCAGCTCGGCGAGCTCGACTTCGGCCACGAGTCGGTCGTCGACCTCGAGGGCGTCATGACGGGCTACCTGGACGAGGTCGTTCGCGGCCGTCCACCCGCGCAGCCGCCGGCGCCGGTGCGGATCTTCCTGATGGGGGCAAACCGGTGGCTCGACCTTCCGTCCTGGCCGCCTCCGGACACGACCGAGCAAGACTGGTACCTGGACAGCGATGGCCGTGCCAACTCCAGTTTCGGGGACGGTCGCCTGACCGCAGCTGCACCCGCCCATGGCTCGCCGGCCGACAAATGGATCCACGACCCGGACCGCCCGGTTCCGTTCATCACCCCGGCGTCGTCGGCGCAGATCGGCGGTCCTGATGATTATGCCGGCGTCGAAACGCGTGGGGACGTGCTGGTCTACACGAGCGAGCCACTGAGCGCACCGCTCGACGTCGTTGGACCGGTCCGCGCGGTCCTGCACGTCAGCACCTCGGCGCCCGACACCGACGTCACCGCGAAGTTGATCGACCTGCACCCGAATGGCTTCGCGCAGCGGCTGTGCGACGGCCTGATCAGACTCCGCTACCGCGACGGCCATCAGCGCACCGTGCCGGTCGAGTCGGGCGAGGTCTATGAGGTCGAGATCGCGATGTGGGACACAGCCCAACGGTTTGCGCACGGACACCGGATCCGGCTCGAGGTCGCGTCCTCGGCACATCCCAAGTTCGCTACGAACCTGGGCACGGGGGCCGACGAGGCCGAGGCGACCGGGGGCGTGATCGCGCACAACAAGCTGCACCACGATGCAGCACGGCCGTCGCGCCTGGTGCTGCCGGTGCAGCCCAGCGCCTAGACCGAGCGCCTCGAGGCGGCCGCGGACGCCAGCCGCGCGCCCTCGGTCAGCGCCTCGAGCTTCGCGTACGCGACGTCGCGCGACAGGTATTTCATGCCGCAGTCGGGCGCGGCCACGAGCCGGCTCGCGTCCGCGTACGGGAGCGCGCGGCTGATTCGCTCGCTGACGACCGCGGGTGGCTCGACGTCGTCGGTCGACAGATCCAGCACGCCGAGGATGACCGTCTTGTCGGCCAAAGACCCCAGCACCTCGAGATCGAGGCCGGACTGCGCGGTCTCGATCGAGACCTGTTCGCAGCCGGTGTTGGCGAGCTCGCCCAGGAACGAGTACCCGCTCGGGCGCTGGTGGATGATCGCTGCGTAGCCGAAGCAGATGTGCACCGCGATCGTACCTTCGATATCGCGGATCGCCTCGTTGAGCAGTTCGACACCGTAGGCACGCGCGGCGTCTGGGCGAGCCTGCATGTATGGCTCGTCGATCTGGACGATGTCCGCGCCGGCGGCGAATAGGTCGACGATCTCGTCGTGAACCGCACTCGCGTACCCCATTCCGGCGGCGTCCGGCGCGCCGTAGAAATCATCCTGGGCCTGCTGGGACATCGTGAACGGCCCCGGCACGGTGATCTTCGTCGGCCTGCTCGTATGCGCGCGCAGGAACTCGAGATCACGCACCTGCACGGGATAGCGGCGATTGACAGGGCCGACTATGCGAGGGACGGGATTCGGATGCCCGCTCCGATCGAGCGCAGTCCCGGGGTTATCGACGTCGACGCCGTCGAGCGCCGTCGCGAACCGGTTCGAGTAGCTCTCGCGACGGATCTCACCGTCGGTGATGATGTCCAGCCCGGCTCGCTCCTGGTCGCTGATCGCCAGCGCGGTCGCGTCGTCCTGGGCTTCCTCGAGGTAGCGCGGGTCGATCCGCCACAGCTCGGTCGCGCGTATCCGGGGCGGGAAGCGGCCGCGCAGCCGCTCGCGGTCGATCAGCCAGTCGGGTTGCGCATAGGAGCCGACAAGGCTGGTCGGGATCCGGCCGTCAACTTGCTGTGCCATTCGCGCTCCTGTCGATCCGTGGGCGATGATTCGCGGCTTGCCAGTGGGAGTATCCATCGAAGCTGGCGAAAGCCAATCGAGGGGGTACACATGCATGCGCGAATCGCGACGTTTGAGGGAGCGACCGACGCCGACGGGAGGGGGTCGCCGTTCGGTTCAGATGTACGAGCTGCTGGCGAAGCTTGACCTCTAGATCGCCACGTGTGAGCTGACGACGACGGTCCTGGTCACCGGGAGCCCGAACGCGTGGATCGGGCTGGTGGCATTGCGGGCCATTGCGATGAACAGCAGCTTGCGCCACGGGTGCATGCCGGCCTCGCGTGTCGGCGTGATCGTCATCCGCGAGACGAAATAGGAGGCGTGCTCGAGGTCGAGGTTGCGCTCGAGCAGCCCTCGCTTGCGCGCCAGCGCCAATGCGGCCGGCACGTCCGTCGCGTCGTGGTAGCCGGTGCGGATCCTGACGTGGACGATCTTGAACAGACCGCTGCCGAGGATCTCGACGACGAACCGATCGGCTGCCTCGACGTGCGGGACGCTGACCGAATCGATCGAGACGATCAGCACCTTCTCGTGCAGCACCCGGTGATGCTCGACGTCGGCGCGCAGCGCCAGTGGAGTCGTCTGCTTCCCCGGGCTCAGATAGATCGCCACCCGCGGGACGCGGTGAATCGGAGGGTTGGCCATCCGCAGTTGGTAGAGGAACTCGTCCAACGGTCCCTCCTCCTCATCGCGGTTGCGGGTGATGACCTGGCGGCCCTTGCGCCAGGTGACCATCACGGTCGCGGCCAGCAAGCCGACGCATAGCGGCAGCCAGGCACCGTGCCCGACCTTCGTCAGGTTCGAGCTGAAGAACGACACTTCGACGGTCAAAAACAGAGCGCCGATGGGCGCGAGCTTCCAGGCCGGGAAGTGCCATAGCGCCCGCGCCACGGCAAGGAACAGGATCGTGTCGACGACAAATGTGCCGGTCACCGCGACGCCGTAGATGTCGGCCAGTGCCGAGGAGCGCTGGAAGATAAGGACCAGGGCTGCGACACCTGCCGCCAGACCCCAGCTGATCACCGGTACGTAGATCTGTCCCTCGGTTTGCGACGTGTGCGTGATCTTCAGCCGGGGCAGGAAGCCCAACTGGACCGCCTGCCTGGCGAGCGAGAACGAGCCAGTGATCGCCGCCTGGGAGGCAATTACCGTGGCAGCGGTTGCGAGGAACACCATCGCGATCCGGCCGCCCTTCGGCACCAGCAGGTAGAACGGGTTGGCGATCGCAGCTGGGTGGGCGAGGATCAGCGCGCCCTGACCCAGGTACGAGAGCACGACGGCCGGCAACACGATCCCGAACCAGGTCAGGCGGATCGGATTGGCGCCGAAGTGGCCGCGATCGGCGTACAGGGCCTCGGCGCCGGTCACGGCCAGCACGACGCCGCCCAACGTCAGGAACGCGGCGACGCCGTGATCGAACATGAACCGCGCCCCCCAGGTCGGCGACAGGCCCTGGATCACGCCGGGGTGCGCCGCCACCTCGCGCGCTCCGAGGACGCCGATGACGGCGAACCACACCAGCAGCAACGGCCCGAACAGCCAGCCCACGGCGCCGGTCCCACGGCGCTGGATCGCGAACAGCCCAACGAGGATGGCCAGCGAGATCGGAACGACGAGGTGAGCGAGGCCGGGGCTGTCCACCTTGAGGCCCTCGACCGCGGACGTGACGGAGATCGCGGGCGTGATCATCCCGTCGCCGAAGAACAGGCCCGCGCCGAAGATGCCGAGCGTCACGAGCAGTGCGGTGCGGCCGACCCGCCGCCGCTGGATCAGGGCGGCTAGCGCCATCACGCCGCCGTCGCCACGGTTGTGGGCGCGCATCAGGATCCCCGCGTACTTGATCGAGACGATGATCATCAGCGACCAGAAGATCAGTGACGCGATTCCGTACACACCGGCCGGCGTCGGGTGAGCGGCGTTCGCGTGCGCGGTGAAGATCACCTGCTCGGCGTACAGCGGGCTCGTCCCAAGGTCTCCGAACACGACCCCGAGCGCGCCGAGCGCCAGCACCACCCTGCCCGCGTGCGCGACTACGTCACGTTCGGTGTCGACGTCCGTCGCGACCGCGGCGCCGTTGACCTTTGCAGCCGGAGCCGACGAGACAGGCCAGTAAGACAGCTTGTGGGCGGCCTCGTTGAACGTTCTGCGGACCCCGGACGGCGTCGCGCTCGCCCCGCTGCCGTTCCCGTTGCGCAGCTCCTGCTTATGCGCGGCCTCGTGCAGGCTGCGATGACCCTGCGACCCGCTCATCGCCAGATTCCGGTCCAGAGGCCATCCGAGTCCACCGGCAACCGGAGAAAAGTCGAACTTTCAGCGGCGAACTATCGGTACTAGTACCTATCTTTGACGCCCGGCTACGGTTCGACCAGGCCGCGTCGAATCGCGTAGCGTGTCAGCTCGGCGCCATTGCGCATCCCGAGCTTCTCGAGGATGTTCGCGCGGTGATGGTCGACGGTCTTGCGGCTGATCACGAGCGCGCTCGCGATCTCCTCGCTGGTGTGACCCTCGGCGATCAGCTTGATGACCTGGAGCTCGCGGGGAGTCAGCGGGTCTCTCGGCGCCGCCTCCCCGTGGAGCGCGCGATCGAGATAGTCGCGGATCAACGCCGTCACCGCTCCGGGATACAGGAACGGCTCCCCACGCATGCTCGCGCGGCAAGCGTCGACGAGATCGCGATTGGCCGCGGTCTTGAGGACATAGCCCGACGCTCCGGCCTTCAGCGCCTCGAAGAAATACTGCTCGCTGTCGTGTACGGACAGGATCAGGATCCGCATCCCCGGCCGACGGCGGTGCAGTTCGGCGGTGACCTGCAGCCCGGTGAGCCGTGGCATCGAGACGTCGAGGATCGCGAGGTCGACGTCGCTGGCGAGTGCCTTCTCGATCGCCTCGGTTCCGTCCGTGGCTTCCGCGACCACCTCGATGTCCGGCTCTGAGTCGAGTACCGCCCGCAGACCGCTTCGGACGACCGCGTGGTCGTCGGCGAGCAGCACTCGGGTCTTGAGCGGCGTCGTCACAGGACCGGGAGGATGAGGATCACCTCGGTTCCGTGCGGGGACCGGGGGCGCACCTGCAGCACGGCATCGATCAGCATCGCCCGCTCGCGCATCCCCGCGAGCCCGCCCGATCTGGTCGCCTCGCCGATGCCGCGGCCGTCATCGGTGATCGTCAGCACGATGCGATCACCAGCGGCGTGCAGCGAGATGCCGACCTCCGACGCCCCGGAGTGGCGCAGCGAATTTGTCAGCGCTTCCTGAGCGACGCGATAGATCACCAGCTCGACCTCGTCCGACAACGGCGGGAGCTGCCCGTCGAGCTCGCGGCGGACGTGCAAGCCGCTCTGCCGGCTGATGCGAGAGCAGAGAGCGATCAGCGCGTTGATCAGCCCGAGATCGTCGAGCGCCTCCGGGCGCAGCTCACGGCCGATGCGGTGGACGTCGTCAAGGCTTCGCAGAACCGTCTCGGCGATCTCGATCAGGGCCTCGCCCTGCTGCGACTCCGTACCGGCGGCACGCTCGGCACGCAGCGCGACGGCGGTCAGCGTCTGCCCAACCTCGTCATGCAGCTCGCGGGCGATCCTCGCGCGCTCGGCCTCCTGCGCGTCGAGCGCCCGCCTGCCACTCTCGCGCCGCTCGTCCTCGAGCCGATCGAGCATCGCGTTGAGCGCCTCGGCGAGTGCCACGACCTCACGCCCGGCACCGGGAGACGGCTCGGCCCGGCGCCCAGGTTCGCCCGGTTCGACTTCCCCCATCACCGCCGCCAGTCGCCGCAATGGACCCAATGCCCTCCGCAGCAGCACCAGGTCGACGGCCAGCATCAGGATCAGACCGACCGTGAGGATCACGAGCTCACTCGGTGTGGCCACCCGGTGCACGGTCACTGGAGCCCAGGCGAGGATCGCAAACGCAGCAACGAACACGACCACGTTGGCCGCAAACACACGCCATAGGAGCGATGCGTTCTCCCAGCGGCGCGAGCCGTGTGCGTGATCCTGGTCGTGGCGCCCGGGCGCGGCCCGCTCGTCAGCTCTCGCTACGGCGGGCAGATCGGCTTGTGTCGACGAGGACATGACCTCTGAGCGAACAACTGTAACCGCAGCCGCGCGGCCGACGACAGCGCCTGGCTCAGTCGGCTGAGCTGCGCCCGTCGGGCTCGCGCGCCGCGCGGGCCGGCTGAGTTTCACTTCGCGGTGACTGCATCAGCAACCTCGCGCGCCCTTTGTCGGCGACAAATAGGCGCCAACGCTTGAGCGGGCGCGGCAGGCGCTCGCCGGCGTGGCCTGGTTGGTTGACCGCCGCTGCAGCGGCGTCGTCGTTAGCCATCCGGTTATCTCCTCGTACATCGGTCCCGGGGGCGCGGCGGAGGAAAGCCGAAATCCGTGACGACGGCTATCGGTACTGATACCCATCTCTCGGGCCTCGCCGTGGCCGGGCTCAACGCTATCGGCCAGATGTTCTTCATCACCGCCTACCCGTTCTGGTCCCTGCTGATCATCGCCGTGGACATCGTCGCGC
>JBKQJQ010000411.1:0-4361 GCA_052147875.1 Solirubrobacteraceae bacterium
CCTCGACGAGGTAGTTGGCGTGCTTAGTCAGGGCAGTCTCGATGGCGCTGTTGAACGTGGCCGGGTTGGCCGGGTCGTAGCTCGCCACTGAATAGTTCCAATGCGCGAGGTGCGCCAGCTGGGCGACCGTCTGCTGGATTTGCACGTTCTGGGGCTGAGGAGTCCCCAGGACAACGACGGTCTTCCCGGGCGGTGGCGCGGACTTGAGCGGTGTGGTGATGTTGATTCTGGTGGGAGCGGCCTGGTACGTCTTCAGCGCCGCGGCTGCCGTCGCCACGCCGCCGCCGGTCGTTGCGCTGGCGTTAGACGCCGATACGGACGATGCCGTGGAGCTCGACGGGCTTGACGATCCACAGGCCGCCACGGCGATACTGAGGCCGGTTGCGGCCAAGAGAGCTTTGACTCGGCGAGAGCGTGGCAACACGCGTCCGCTGAGCTCGCGCCTCGAATTGTGCTGCATGTCCCTCTCCTCTGTACTGATGGGATTGGTGGTGTCGGCCACATGGCCGATGAGGGGCCCCTGGAATTCCGGTCCGGGAGACGAGGGGCCTTGATCCTCGCCAGGCACGGTAGCGAGTCACAAGACAGACTGTCAAGTCGAAAGCGGCGATGCCTACTGAATTGGCTATACTCTCCGCCGATGACGACGAGCGATAACACCGGCAAAGGCGGGTCGCTGCGCGACGAGCAGAAGCGCTTGACTCGTCGACTGTTGATCGAGGGCGCGGTCACGGCGTTTGAGCGCAAGGGTTATGCCGCGACCACGATCGAGGACATCGTGGCGGAGGCCAACGCGAGCCGCGCGACGTTCTACCTCCATTTCAAGAGCAAGGCCGAGGTCGTGCTGGTGGTCGCGCGAACGCTCGGAAGGCGCTGGCGGGAGCTCTATCTCGAGCTCACATCGGGCGAGCGACCGTCCCGCAAGGACCTGTACGAGTGGATCGGCTCGATGATCGACAACTACGCAACGAACCGAGGGAGCCTGGAAGCCTTGGATCAAGCGGAGGCGATCGAGCCTGAGGTCGCGGCGGTGAGACTTGACAACCACAAGGAGTCGATCGCGGTCATCGCCGAGTCGATCCGACGGTGGTATGGCTGCGGTGAGGAGGAGGCGCGCGTCCGCGCCGGTCTTCTGCTGGTGCAGCTCGATCGGTTTCTGTACGCGTGGATCGTCAGCGGCATCCCATTCGACCGCGAGCGCGCCCTGGGCACGCTCACCGACTTGTGGCTCTTGATGCTCGGGCTCAGCGGGACGCAGTCCTCCCAAGCGGGCGATGGACAGGTTGACTCTTCGCTAGACATAGCGTAGAGTGAGCTGACGCACAGCCTCGCAAGTGTTATCAAGAGCTCGGCGGGGCCCCGAAGATCGATACCCGGCGCACCGGCCTGAGCCAAACGCGCCGTGGTTCATGGAGAGGAGCAGTCAGCCGTGGGCGCGAAAGCCGCAATCGCAGGGCTTGGGATCACCGACATGGGGAAGGTCTTCGGCCGCACGGTTTCAGATTTCGCGGGCGAGGCGATCGCCCTTGCGCTGGAAGATGCAGGCCTGCAGGCACGCGACCTCGATGGGTTGCTGATCAACGGCAACCAGTCCGCGGAGATGGCGCCGAGCCTGCAGTTTGCGCTCGGGCTCGTCGATCTAACGCTCCTCAACACGATGAGCGCGTTCGGATCGAGCGCGGCGACGATGCTCCAATACGCGGCTCACGCGATCGAGAGCGGGCAGGCGAACGTCGTCGCGTGCGTGTATGCCGACGCGCCATTGAAGGCGGGCGAGTCGATCTCGCAGTCGGGCTACAGCGGAAAGCGGTTCAACGCGCCGGGACTGGCGGGGCTGCGGTTTGCCTACGGCGACTACGGGCCCGCCAACTCGATGTACGCGCTGGCGCTTCGGAGACACATGCATCTGTTCGGGACCAACCACGACCACCTCGGGACGATTGCCGTCGGACAGCGCGAATGGGCGCTGATGAACCCGCGGGCGCAGATGAAGAAGCCGATGACGCTCGAGGACTACCACGCTTCCCGGTGGGTCGTGGAGCCCCTGCACCTGCTCGATTGCTGTGTGGTGTCCAACGGCGCGATCGCGGTGATCGTCACATCGGCGGAGCGGGCCCAGGACCTGCGCCAGCCGCCGGTGTACCTGCGGGGTTTCGGGCAGTGCGCGCCGGGTGATCCGGCGCGGACCGAGTACGAGCCGGCGGTCCATACAGGCGCCGGGAAGTCTGGGCAGCTGGCGCTGGCCCAGGCGGGGATCGGGCTCTCAGACGTGGACGTGCTCGAGCTCTACGACTGCTACACGTACACCGTCCTGGTCACCCTCGAGGACTACGGATTCTGTGAGAAGGGCGAAGGCGGCGCATTCGTCGCCGACGGAAAGCTCGGCCCCGGGGGCTCGTTGCCCTGTAACACCGGCGGCGGCCAGCTCTCCTCCTTCTACATGTGGGGCTTCACGCCGCTATCGGAGGGCGTGATCCAAGCGCGCGGTCACGGCGGCGAGCGGCAGATCGCCAAGCACGACCACGTGCTCGTCTCCGGCAACGGAGGCACCCTGAACTTCCACTCAACGACGATCCTCAGCAAGCTCGACGGATAGGAAGCACGATGACGACGACCGCCGCGCCCGCCAAGCGGGTGCCCGTTCCCGACGAGGCCAGCGCTCCGTTCTTCGACGGCGCACTCCATGGCGAGTTGATGCTGCTGCGCTGCCGGGCCTGCACCACCTACCAGTCGCCGATGGCGTACATCGGCGTTCCGCTCCGCGCCCGCTGCGTGACCTGCTTCTCCGGGGAGCTCGAGTGGGCTCCTTCGAGCGGTAACGCCACGCTGTACAGCTTCGTGCTCATGCACCAGCTCTACGACGAGGCGTTCGCTGCCGAGATTCCATACAACATCGCCGTCGTCGAGACCGACGAGGGCGTCCGACTCACGAGCCAGGTCGTCGACTGTCCGAACGAGCGGCTCGAGATCGGGATGCCGCTCGAGGTGACGTTCGAGCGGATGAGTGACGCCGTCGCTGTCCCAAAGTTCAGGCCTCGCGCATGAGCTACGACCACGTCATCTACGAGAAGAAGGGTCACATCGCCTACGTGACCCTCAACCGGCCGGAGCGGATGAACGCTCTCAACAAGCACTCCCACCGCGAGCTGATCGAGATCTTCGATGACTTCGCGGCCGACGCCAACGCTTGGCTGGCGATCATCACCGGCGCCGGCGACCGCGCGTTCTGCGCCGGGAACGACCTGAAAGCGACGGCACATTCGTCGGCAAACGGGGAGGAGCGGGTCGACACGCGCTCGCGATTTGGCGCGATCACGCGCGGCTACACATGCCCCAAGCCGCTGATCGCAGCGGTCAACGGCGTGGCCGCGGGCGGCGGCTTCGAGATCGCGCTCGCGTGCGACCTCGTGATCGCCGCCGACACCGCTCGCTTTGCGTTGCCTGAGCCTCGCGTCGGGCTGATCGCGGGCGCCGGTGGGATTCACCGGTTGTCGCGTCAGATCCCGCTCAAGCACGCGATGGGGATGCTCCTCACCGGCCGCTTTGTCTCGGCGCAGGAGGGCCACCGCCTCGGCTTCGTCAACGAGGTCGTGCCGGCGGCCGACCTGATGGCCGCCACGGAACGTTGGGCCAGGGAGGTCCTCGAGTGCTCGCCGCTGCTCGTGTCACTCACCAAGGAATCGGCGCAGGCGGGCTGCGGACTCCCGATCGACGAGGCGATCGACGGCGATTGGGAGGAGAGGATCCCGCGGATGCTTGCCTCCCAGGACTACATCGAGGGCCCGAAGGCGTTCTCCGAGAAGCGCAAGCCGGTCTGGTCGGGACGCTGAGGGACGCGATTGCAGATGAGCACCAACAGCCTCAAGCTCGGTCTCAGCACAGGCTTGTTGTCGGGCCGCGCCTCGCCCTCAGAGGCACTTGACACCGTCAAGGAGGCCGAACGCCTGGGCTTCGACTCGGTCTGGGCCTCGGAGACCTACGGCAGCGACGCGCTGACGCCGCTGGCGTGGTGGGGGTCACACACAGACAAGGTGAGGCTCGGGACAACGATCGTGCAGATCAGCGCTCGCCGACCGACCGCGACCGCGATGGCCGCGATGACGATGGACCATCTCAGCGGCGGCCGCTTCATGCTCGGGCTCGGCGTGTCGGGCCCTCAGGTAGTCGAGGGATGGTACGGCGAGCCGTTCGCAAAGCCGCTGGCCCGGATGCGCGAATACGTATCGATCGTGCGCGACGTCTTCGCCCGGCGCGAGCCAGTCAGCTCCGAAGGCCCGCATTACCCTCTGCCCGCGCGCGGTCGTGAAGGGATAACCGGACTGGGCAAGCCGCTCAAGTCGATCCTGCATCCGCTCAGCGAC
>JBKQJQ010000412.1:0-2637 GCA_052147875.1 Solirubrobacteraceae bacterium
TGCTCACGCAGCACGGCGCCGACAAACCCGCGTCTAACAGCAAGCGTGTTAGACGCCCACTTCCGGACCAAACCGAGGCACAAGCAAAGCTCGCGCTTTGCGGGCCTTTCGATAGCGGGGGCGGGATCCGAAACCCGCGACCTTCGGGTTATGAGAGGCTTTTGGGGGATCGGCTACCTTGGAATTTGCAGGGCTTTCGTGAAACTAGATCCGATTGCGTAAGGTCATATTTGCTCATTTTGGTACCCGTTTCGGTACCCGTTTTGGTTGGCGCACAGTGGTCGTCACGGCGCCGGCGACACGGCGCGATATCGGTCGGTGGGGTCAGTCCCGCACGGCTAGCAGCTCATTGCGCCCGCCGCCGGCGCGGCACCGCACGCGCCGGGGCTGACGTCCTGGTATCGCCGGTTGGGCTGGACAGCCGTCGCTCGAGATCAGTGAAAGCGTCGATGAGTTCGGTTGCTTCGAACGCACGATTTCGTCGGCCTACGGTGGTCTGCCGGAGGATGCCTCCTTCGACCAGCCGAGGTATCGCCTCGTTGACCGCTTGCGCGCTGCGTCCGATGAGCGACGAGGCGCTTCGGACGGTCACGACTGGCGCACCCGGAAGCGCGTCGATGAGACGGTCTAGCGCGGACCCCGCTCGGACCCTCCCAAGACGCGCTCGCCATGACTCCTGCAGGTCGACGACGCTTGTCTCGTACAGCTCTGCGTCGGATACCGCTCGGGTTGTAGCCGCGGCGAAGAGTCCGATCCAACGGTCGAGACCGCGCCTAGCCGCGAGCGAGTCCGAACGTCCTCGGTAACGAGTGTCCATGAGCGCGTTGACGTAGTCCCCGGACCATGTGCCGAGCACGAGCGACACGGGAGGCAGAACATTTGCCGCCAAGCCGCGGCGGCGCAGGATGACGTGAATCAGTGCGCGCCCCGTCCGTCCGTTGCCGTCGACGAAGGGGTGGATGGTTTCGAATTGGGCATGGGCAATCGCGGCCTGCGCGATCGCCGGCAACGTGTCCATGTTGCAGAACGCGCAGAGATCGTCGAGAAGATGCTCAACTTGCTCGTGGGGCGGTGGTACGAACGCGGCGGAACACGGGTTGTAGCTGCTGCCACCGATCCAGTTCTGCTCGGTGCGGATCTTGCCGGCGTACTCATCGAGCCGGGTTCCGGCAAGCAGGTGCCGGTGGATATCCAGTAGGTCGGCGGTGGTGATCTTCTTCTTCGGGTCGCTGAGGTGTTCGATCGCCCAGGTCATGGCCTCGATGTTGTTCAGCACCTCGAGCGCGGTGACGTCGGATGGCGGCTCGCCCATGACCTGCTCCGCCTGCGCGTGAAGAAGCCGGCGGCCTCCGACCTCGAGACCTTCTATCCGAGACGAGGCGACTGCCTCGGCGCGCAGCAAGAGACGAGCTACCGCCTCAGAGTCGATGAGACTTCGTGCGTGCAGATTGAGACGGACGACAGCGGCCTCGGCATCCGCGATGTCGGCGGCGGTCTCCCCGGCGAGGGTGATTGGCCTGTCGATGAGGGGATCGGGCACGTACGCTTCGTACGTGCAGCCTTGACGGTCGCGGCGAGGTAGTCCCGGCGTCAGGTTGGAGGTCCAGCGACGACGTAGTACCCAAGCCACAAGATCAAGGTTAGCACATAACCTTGATTACAGGGGAAACCCTAGTCAAGGTTCCGCCTGGTCAAGCTTAAGCCACAAGCTTGATTATGACTGACTATCCGTCAAGGCTCTTGATGATGGGCCTGGCACCTGGTCGAAGCAGCTCGCCCACACCGAGAAGGCTCGTCCCCGATGGGATACCAGGGAAGTGGCGAGCGTTCTGTCCGCCCGATGCGCAATTCTAAGCAGGATGGGTGAGCTATCGGATAAGCGGCCGGACACGGGCACCTTCCAGTCATTTGCCGAGCGCTGGTTCGCCCCCCTCGTCGGTGTTTTCCTCCGCAGTGTCCGCCACCCAGCACTCGCGTACGACCTCGCTACAGAGACGCTCGCGGCGGCGCGGCTGCAGTGGGGCGCTGCCCCCGGCGACGACGAAGCGGTTGACTGGCTGCTGCGGCTCGCCGCCCACGTGCTCGACGCCACGGTCGAGCGTCGGCGTGTCCCATCGGTCGAGCGGCGGCGTGTCCCATCGGTCGAGCGGCGGCGTGGCCACCGGCCCACTTCGCGGCGCCTGAGCGTCGCCGAGCAGCAGCAGATCACGGCGCTTGCCGAGCAGCACATCGAGCTACCGGTCTCGGCACGGGATGCGGCGGACGCCCTCGCCCGTATGGCTCCACCGCCGCACGTCGTGACCGAGCTCCGCCTGTCCGGACTCGTGGAGGCGGAACCGCTCCCCGATCACGAACGCGACCTACATGGGAGCTGAACTCTCACCGGCGCTGCTGCGATCGGCGCTCGAGCTGGCCGGAGCGGTTCGAGCGCCCGAGGACGAGCAAGCCCGACACGGGAGGACGGCATCGTTCCCCGACCGCCTCGGCGCCCACCACGTCCTCCGGTACGCAACGGCCGAGGAAGCCGAGACGTACCGCCGCATCATGCGCGTCCTGTACCTCGAGCACCAGGCCTTCGGCCTGCGCCTGCGTCCCGCACAAGTCGCGGACCGTCTCCGCGAGCGCTACGCGCTGACT
>JBKQJQ010000413.1:0-18023 GCA_052147875.1 Solirubrobacteraceae bacterium
CCTTCGCGCCAAGCGAGCGTGATGTCGCGGCGCAGAGCGGGCTCAGTGAGGGTGGCGACCGCCACGTCCGCGCCCGGCCCCTCGGCGTCCGAGCGGGGCAGGATCGCGACCCCGAGCCCTCGCGAGACGAGCCGCCGGACGCGCTGGCTCTCGTTTGACTCGAGCGTCACGCGGGGCTCGAAGTGGGCTTCGCGGCCGGCCGCAAACAACAACTCACGCAGCCGCGCACCGGCGCGGAAGCTGATGAACGGCTCGTCTGCGAGCTCGGCCATCACGACCTGCTTGCGCTGACCGAGGCGGTGCGAGCGCGGCAGCAGCACGACCAGCTCCTCGGAAACGAGCTGATGCAGCCCAAGGCCGCGGCTCTCGATGCGTTCGGTCACCGACAAGAAGGCCAGGTCGAGCTCGTCGACGCGCAGCATCTCCGCCATCTCCTCGCTCGACTGCTCGCGGACCGTGAACAGGACATTCGGATGGCGCTCGCTGAACAACGCCAGCGCGAGCGACAGGTCGACCGGGCCCATCGTGTGCATTGCGCCGATCGTCACGTGGCCGGCGTACATGCCGCTGAGCGCCTGGAGCTCGGATTCGGCGGCCTCCAGCTCGCCCAGAATCCGCCGCGCGCGCACGACCAGCAGTTCGCCGGCCTCGGTCAGCGTGACCCGGCGGGTGGTGCGCTCGACGAGCACGATTCCCAGTTCCTCCTCCAGCCGCCGAATCTGCTGGGAGACGGCGGGCTGTGCGATGTGGACGCTCTCGGCCGCGCGGGTGAAGCTCCCCTCCTCGGCGAGCGCGACGAGGTAGCGAAGCTGCCTCAAGTCCATAAGTAAGAATTATGAATGAATTTGAATGCTCGTCTTTGACTTCTAGCCCCGATGCGCAATCATGTTGGTCGAAGTACCTCTCCTCCCTCCGAGCGCGCCCCGTGGATCCGGCCTCATATCCCGCCGGTTCCGGGGCGCTCTCACTTTAAGCAGCGCCGTCGAGACCGAGTAGCCGGGCGGCGTTCTCCTTCAGCACCAGGGGTCGCACCTCGTCGCGGATCGGGAGCTTCTCGAAGTCGGCCAGCCACCGGTCGGGAGTGATCAGCGGGTAGTCGGACCCGAACAGCATCTTGTGCTTGAGCTGCGTGTTGGTGTATCGGATCAGGTTCTCGGGGAAGTACTTCGGTGACCAGCCGGAGAGGTCGATGTAAACGTTGGGCTTGTGGACGGCGATCGCGAGCGCTTCGTCCTGCCAGGGGAAGGACGGGTGGGCGAGGATGATGTCGAGTCCCGGGAAGTCGGCCGCGACGTCGTCGACGCACATCGGGTTCGAGTACTTCAGACGGACGCCGCCCCCACCCGGCATCCCGGCTCCGATCCCGGTCGTGCCTGAGTGAAACAGGGCGATCAGCCCCGCCTCGGCGATCACTTCGTAGAGCGGGTAGTGGGCGCGGTCGTTTGGCCAGAAGGCCTGCGTGTTGGGGTGGAACTTGAACCCGCGGGCGCCCTGCGCGACCAGCTCGCGCGCCTCGCGCACGGCGAGCTTGCCCTTGTGCGGGTCGACGCTCGCAAACGGGATTAGTACGTCCGGATTCGCCCGCGCGGCCTCGAACACCTCGTCGTTGCCGACCCGCCGGCGCCCCATCCCGGCCTCGTCGTCGACGGTGAAGATCACCGCCACGAGATCGCGCTCGCGGTAGTAGTCGGCGACCTCCTGGGCGGTTGGCTGTGATGGGCTGCCACCGAAGTACTTTGCCGCAGCCGCCAGCAGCTCCGTCGTCACCGGGTCTGGATCCTCCCCGTGGTTGCGTTCGGCGTGCGTGTGTACGTCGATCGCGACCACCCGAGCTAGGTCGATCACCCCCACAGCCGCACGAGGGTCTCGGCCACCATCGCCGGCTTCTCCTGGCCCTTGACCTCGACCGTCACGCGCGACTTGACCTGCAGGCCGCCGCCAACCTCCTCGACCGACAGGAGTTCTACGCCGCCGCGCCATTCGGCGCCGACGGGCAGCGGCGCCGG
Source organism: Solirubrobacteraceae bacterium (assembly GCA_052147875.1). Classification (GTDB taxonomy): domain Bacteria; phylum Actinomycetota; class Thermoleophilia; order Solirubrobacterales; family Solirubrobacteraceae; genus Palsa-465. The sequence continues at coordinate 2,007 of JBKQJQ010000413.1, forward strand.
AAAGCGGACCTTGTCGAGCCCGTAGTTGAGCCCGACCTTCGCGTCGGTCACCTCGAGTAGCTGCATGCCGATCGGCGCCGCCAGCGACAGCGTCAGGTAGCCGTGCGCGATCGTGCCGCCGAAAGGAGTCGCCTTCGCCCTCTCGGGGTCGACGTGGATGAAGTTGTGGTCCTCGGTCACGTCGGCAAACCGGTTGACGCGATCCTGCTCCAGCTCGCGCCATTCCGTGTAGCCGAGATGGGTGCCGACGTGGTTGGCTAGCTCGGCCATCGTCGTCACTAGGCCGGTGGTCTCTGAAGTACTCACGTAGTTCCTCCGCGTATCTAAGGGTCGGTCCGGAAGCATCGCCGAAGCTGTCCCCGGTCGCAAACCCGCGCCCCGAAGCGCTCAGGAAGTGACGGCGCGGTCCCTATACTTGCCGGACCCGACGAGGAGCGGCGCGTGCAGGAAATGGTCATTTACGGCGTTAGCTTCGACATGGTCGGTAAGCAGCCGATCGTGCTGCTGAAGACTGTCGAGAGCAACAAGTTCCTGCCGATTTGGATCGGCCATCCGGAGGCGGCGGCGATCCTGATGAAGCTCCAGGGAGCTTCGACGCCGCGACCGATGACCCATGACCTGCTGTCGGAGATGCTCGGTGAGCTCGAGGTCGAGTGCACGCGCGTGGCGGTCACCGAACTGCGCGAGAACACCTTCTACGCGTCGATCAGCCTGCGCGCGAATGGCCGTGAGCTCGAGATCGACTCGCGTCCCAGCGACGCGCTCGCGCTGGCGGTCCGCTCCGGCGCTCCGATCTTCGCCGCCGACGACGTGATCTCCGAATCCGCGATCGAGTTCGAACACGAGGTCGAGGACACCGAAGAGGTGGTCGAGAAGTTCAAGGACTTCCTCGATCAGGTCACGCCTGAGGATTTCGCTTCTGACGAGTAGGTGTTTGGGCCGTGGGATTGCGGCCTTGCGCCTCACAGGCAGGAGGTTGTGCCTGGGTGCGGCGCCGTGGCCTGATCTGACCGAGCCTGTGCGGGCGCAGGTCGCGACCCACGTCCCCCCAAGGTCTCCGGCGCTCGTCCTCGTGGGTGCCCTCGATACTCGGGTGTAGCGCTAGATCGTGCGGACGGCGGCGAGGACGCGCTCGACGAGGCCGTCGAACGTGATTCCGGCGGCCTCGGCGGCCTGGGGCAGCAGGCTCGTCTCGGTCAGCCCCGGGATCGGGTTGAGCTCGAGCACGTACAGCTCGCCGGAGTCCTGCGACAGCATCAGGTCGACACGCCCGAAGCCCTCGCAGCCCAGCAGCGCGTAGGTTTCGAGCGCGATCTGGCTCGCTCGCGCAGCGACACCGTCGTCGAGCTGTGCGGGGCAGACGAACCGTGTTCGTCCGATCTCGTAACGGGACTCGAAGTCGTAGAAGCTCTCCTCCTCGGGCAGCGCTTCGACGATCGGCAGCGCGACCGCGGTGCCACTGCCGTCGTCGAGTACTGAGACGGCGAGCTCACGCCCGTGGACGTAGCGCTCGAGCAACACCTTGCGGTCGTAGGAGAACGCCGAAACGAGGGCCGCCGGCACGTCGGCCGGCGTGCTCGCGAACTTGATCCCGAGCGCCGAGCCCTGGCGGGCGGGCTTGACCACGATCGGAAACTCGAGCCGCTCCTCGATCGCTGGCAGCGCTTGGGCGGCGCCTAGAGCCTCGAACGCGGTGTCGTTAAACGCGTAGAAGTCGGGTGTCGGGATCCCGGCGTCGCGCATCGCATGCTTGGCCAGCACCTTGTCGGCAGCTCGGATGCAGGCCGAGACGCCGGATCCGGTGTACGGGATCCCAAGTACCTCCAGCAGCTCCTGCACGGTGCCGTCCTCGCCGTCGCGCCCGTGCAGCGCCACGAACGCGACCTCGGGCTGCTCGGCGCTGAGCGCGTCGACCAGATCCGGTCCGGCATCGACCGGCAGCACCTCGTGCCCGAGTCGGGCCAGTGCCTCCTGCACGCGGGCGCCGGAGCGCAGCGACACTTGGCGCTCGAGTGAGCGCCCGCCCTTCAGGACCGCGACCCGGCTCACGGGCGGGCCAGTCTGACTCGCACCCGGCTCACGGGCGCGACAGCCTAACCGGCGCGCTGACGCTTTGCGGGCAGCCGCAGGACCTTGGCGAGCTCATCGTCGGCGTCGTGCCCGGCTCCGGGCGACGGGATCGCGAGATCCCGACGGAGCGGCTCGTCGCGCGACGGTTCCACTCGCGCACCGGTCAGCGTGCCGTACATCGCCACCTGCTCGCGCACGACCTCGCCGATCCGCCGCACCCCTTCGCGAATCGAGTCCTCGTCGACGCCGGAGAAGTTCAGCCGCATCGCCGATCCGCCGCGACCGTCGACGTACGCCGCGCGGCCGGGCACGAACGCGACCTGCTCGGACAGTGCTCGCGCCAGCAGGTCGGTCGTATCGATGTAGTCGGGCATCGTCGCCCAGATGAAAAGGCCGCCCTGCGGGTGCGTCCACTCCGCCTCGCGGGGGAAGTGCTCGGCGAGCGCGTCGAGCATCACGTCGCGCCGGCGGCGATAGATCTCCAGTAGCGACCGCACGTAATCGCCCCATGGTCCGGACTCGAAGTAGGCGCTGACGAAGTACTGCGAGATCGACGACGAGCAGAGGTCGGACGCCTGCTTTCCGATCTGCATCTTGGCCAGGATCGGCGGCGGAGCGACCGTCCAACCCAGCCGCACCCCCGGCGACAGGATCTTCGAGAACGTGCTGGCGTAGATCACGAACTCATCGTCGAGCGAGTACAGCGTCGGTAGTGGCTCACCCTCGTAGCGAAGCAGCCCGTACGGGTTGTCCTCGAGCACCAGCAGCTCGCGCTCGCCGGCGATCCGCACCAGCTCGCGACGGCGCTCCAGAGACAGCGTCACCCCTGCCGGGTTGTGGAAGTTGGGAACCGTGTAGATGAACTTCGGCCGCCGGCCGTCGGCCTCGAGCCGATCGAGCAACTCCTCCAGCTCCTCGACGCGCATCCCGTCGCGATCGATCGCCAGCTGGACGACGTGCGCCTGGTAGGCGCAGAACGTTGGGATCGCGCCCGGGTAGGTGGGCCCTTCGGTGACGACCACGTCGCCCGGGTCCACCAGCGTCTTGCAGACCAGGTCGATCACCTGCTGGCCGCCGGTCGTGACCAGCACGTCATCGGGATCGATGACCATCCCCTCGGCTCGCATCACGCTGGCGATGCACTCCTTGACCAGCGACAACCCCTCGGTCGGTCCGTACTGGAGCGCCCGGGCGCACGACTCGGCTGCCACGGAGCCCATCAGCGCGGCGTAGGAGTCGGGTGGGAAGGTGGTCGTGTCGGGCAGGCCGCCGGCGAGCGAGATTACGTCGTCGCGCTCGGTCAGCGCCATCAAGTCGCGCATCGCCGAGGAACGCATGACCTTCGTGCGCTCGGCAAACAGGGCCGCGTAGCGCTCGATGTCACGTGCCGTCGACCGCGGGCGCCTCGTGCTGCCGCCACTGCCCGGGCTGGCGCTGGCCCCGTCGGGGCTCACGCTGCCCTCTCGTCTATCGTCACGCTTCGTCACGGTACAGCACGGTGAATCTGGTCTTCGACATATTCCAGGGGATCGGCGTGGCCGCCGCTGTTGGCGTCCGTCCGTTCCTTCCGGCGCTTGCCGTCGGCGCGCTGGGGGCTGGCGACATTCAGATCGACTTCGCGCACTGCGATATGTCTTGGCTGCAGAAGCCGCCTTTCCTGCTCGCGATGGCCGTCTGCGCGATTGCGCTCGCGCTCGTCGAGCGCCGACTGAGCACGGAACAGCTCGAGCGCGCTCCGTTCGCGCTCGTCCTGGCGGCCGCCTCGATCGTGATCGGTGCGCTGCTGTTCGCCGGTTCGCTGTGCCGTGGCGGCTATGCCATCTGGCCCGGGCTGGTCGGCGGCGCGATCTGCGCGCTGGTCGGCGTGCTCGCGACGCGCCCGCTGCTGGCGCGGGCCCGAGCGAGGCTCGAGGACGAGCAGGCAAGGCTTGCGCCGGTGTTCACAGAGGGGGCGGCGCTGTTGGCTGCCGTCCTGTCGGTTGTTGCTCCGCCGGTCGGCGTGGTCGTGCTGGGGCTTCTTCTTTGGCTGTTGATCGCCGGGCGCGGCCGCGACGACCAGAAGTACGCCGGCCTGCGGATTCTCCGCTGACTTTGGCCAGCGTATGAGCCGGCATCCGACCAAGCTCGTCCTGGTGGTGATCGACGCGCTCAAGCCGTCGATGCTCGAGCGGGCGATCGCCGCCGGCCGCGCGCCCGCGCTTGCTCGAATCCACGCCGAGGGCGTGTACGTTGACGATTGCGTGGCGGCATTCCCGTCCGTTACCCCGGTCTGCGCGGCGACGATCACGACCGGCGTAGGCCCCGACCGGCACCTGATCCCGAGCATGAACTGGTACCACCGCGAGGAACAGCGTTACGTCGAGTACGGCTCGAGCTTCTCGGCCTCGCGGCAGTTCGGGGTCGTGCGCTCGATGACGGACACCGTCTACCGGATGAACGACGAGCACCTGTCCCACGACGTCGAGACCGTGTTCGAGTCGCTCGATGACGCCGACGTCCGGACCGCCGGCACGACCTATTTGATCTACCGCGGGCGTCACGAGCACGAGGTGGCAAACGAGTCGGCGCTCGCACGGATCGTCACCTCGACGCTGTTCAGACGCACAATCCTCGGCCCGCGGGAGCTGTTCTACGCCGATCTGTACGCGTCGCGGAAGACCGGCTGCCGGGGCCAGCTCGGGCTCCCGGGCGCGCGCGACCAGCACACAGGCTGCGTCGGGGCCTACCTGGCCGAGCACGACCTGTTCGACTTCATGCTGTTCTCGCTGCCCGACAACGATGCCTACTCGCACCGCAACGGCCCCCACGCCCAGGTCACCTCGATCGCGGCTGCCGACCGTCAGCTCGAGCGGCTGATGCACGCCGCCGGCGGACCCGAGGAGTTCCTCGATAACTACGCGGTCGTCGTGCTCTCAGACCATTCGCAGGCTCCGGTCGAAGAGCGGATCCGGCTCGATGAGGCGTTCGCCGACTTCGAGGTCGCGACCCCGAGCCCGTCGCGCTCGGTCGGCGCCGAGCTGGCACTCAGTCCGGCACAACGCTCGGCGATGATCTACGCGCTCGACGACGATCGCAAGAAGGACCTCGTCAAGCGCTCGATCGAGGCCGTCGAAAAGCTCGAAGGCGTCGACCTGATCCTGACCCTGACCGGCAGCCGCAAGCCCGAGGCCGTGATCCGTAGCCGCCGCGGCGAGCTGCGCTTCCGTCCCGGCGGCGAGCTCGAGGATCTGCGCGGCGGGCGCTGGAGCGTAGAGGGCGAACTCGCGGTCCTGCGCGCTGAACTCCAGGACGGCCGCTTTCTGAGCACCGAATACCCCAACGCGCTCGAGCGCGCCTGGTCTGCGCTCAACTGCCCGAACGCAGGCAACGTGCTGCTGTCGGCCGCGCCCGGGTACGAGTTCGTCGACTGGGGCGGCTCCGATCACGTCGGCGGCGGCTCCCACGGGTCGCTGCACCGGACCGACTCGCTCGGCGCGCTGCTCTGGTGTGGCACCGGCCCGGACTCGCGCGCCGAGCGGGATCAGTGGTCGCTGCGGGACGTAACTCCCATGGTCCTCGACCATTTCAGGCTAGGATCGTCGGGCAACGCGGATTAGAAGCCCGTTAAAGCTGCCCCCGCTCTTACGAACAGCACTGGATCCGCCGATACATTGCCGGAGATGTCCGACGAGCTGACGACCACAGTCGAGCTGCCGCACAACAGCGTTCAGCTGCCGTTTCGCCACCGTGTGCGGCACGGCGTGCGCAGGCCGCACAACTGGTTTCAGCTGGGACGGTTCGTGGCGGTCGGAGCGAGCGGGTACGTGGTCAACCTGGCGGTGTTCGCAGTTTGCGTCCACCTGCTGGCGATCAACTACAAGATCGCCGCCGTGATTGCGTTCGTGGTCAGTGTGCTGAACAACTTCTGGTGGAACCGCCACTGGACGTTCGGCGCCAAGGAGGCGCACGCGGTGCACCAGGGCGCGCGCTTCTTCGCCGTCTCGCTGATCGCGTTCGGCTTCAGCTACGCGCTGCTGATCTCGTTGGTCGACGGCGCCGGCTTCCCGAAGGTGATCGCGCAGGCGATCTCGATCGCCGCTGCCACGCCGCTCTCGTTCGTCGGCCAGAAGCTGTGGAGCTTCCGCGCGTAGAGGCCGACGGCCGGGCACGCGCGTTGCCGCTGATCATCCGACGCTGGCTGCCGGCCTTTGCGGCGGCCGTCGTGCTGCTCGCCTCGCCTGCCGCCGCCCAGGCCTCGGCGCCGACTAACGGCGCGCCCGCGGGCTCGCCGGTCCTGATCACCAACCTGAACCGGCCGCCGGCCGGCTACCGGCTGACTGCGAGCTTCGTGCTCAGGCTCGCCTCGGCCGACCCGCGCGTGAGGGCCGAGCTGCGCAAGCACCCGGACGCGATCCCGTACGAGTACACGCACGGCAACGGCACCTGGCAGGTGAGCTGGTTCTCGGACACCAAGCCCCAGCGGGAGCTTATGCAGGTGTACGTCGACGACCAGAGCGGCCGGGTGGTCCAGGTGTGGACCGGCTACCAGGTCGCCTGGACGATGGCGCGCGGCTATCCCGGCGCATTCGGGCGCCGCTCGAACGCGCTCTACGTGTGGCTGCCGCTGTGCGTGTTGTTCGTGCTCCCGTTTCTGCCTTGGCGGAGACGGCCGACGCTGCTGCACCTCGACCTGTTGATGCTGCTCGGCTTCTCGGTCTCGCTGGCGCTCTTCAACCACGGGCAGATCGGGCTCTCGGTCCCGCTCGTCTACCCGTTCCTGGTCTATCTGCTGGCGCGAATGCTGCTGCTGGCGTTCGGGAAGGGGATCCCGCGCAGACCGCTGCAGCTGTTGGTGCCCGTGCAGTGGCTGACGCTCGGGGTCGTGTTCCTGCTCGGGTTGCGGGTCGGGCTCAACATCCTCAACTCGAACGTGATCGACGTGGGCTATGCGGGCGTGATCGGGGCGACGAAGCTGCTCCACGGTCATCTGCTGTACGGCCACTGGCCAAGCGACAACGCCTACGGCGATACGTATGGGCCGGTCAACTACCTCGCGTATATACCGTTCCGGCTGATCTTCGGCTGGAGCGGGACCTGGGACTCGTTGCCGGCGGCGCACGGAGCGGCGATCGCATTCGACCTGCTGACGGTCGGCGGCCTGTACCTGCTCGGTCGCCGGATTCGCGGGCACGAGCTGGGAGTCATCCTGATGTACGCGTGGGCCGCGTATCCGTTCACGCTATTCACGCTCAACTCCAACACCAACGATGCGCTGGTCGCTGCGCTGCTGGTGTTCGCGCTGGTCGCGATCAGTTCGCCACCGGCCCGAGGGGCGCTGGCCGCCGCCGCCGGGCTGACCAAGTTCGCGCCGTTCGCGCTCGCGCCGCTGCTGTGGCGCGGCACCGGCAGGCGACCAGGTGTCCGGCCAACCGCCGTCTACGCGCTCGCTTTCGCAGCGACGGTCCTCGTCGCGATGCTTCCGGTGCTGCTCAACTCAGACCTCCACTACTTCTGGGATGACTCGGTCGCCTACCAGGCCAGCCGTGACACCCCGTTCTCGATCTGGGGCCTGTGGGGAGGCCTGGGCGCCGTCCAGCACCTTCTCCAGGGCGCGGCGGTCGGGCTCGCGATCGTGGTTGCGTTCGTGCCCGAGCGGCGAGGCGTGGTCGAGGTCGCGGCGCTCGGGGCGGCGGTGATCATCGCGCTGCAGTTGACCGCCAACTACTGGCTGTACCCGTACATCGTCTGGTTCTTCCCGCTGGTCGCCGTGGCGCTGTTCGCGGGCCACCCGGAGGGTCGGGGCCAGGCACGTGAGACGATCCCGGCCCGCGAGCCCATCCGCGAGCCGATCGCGCTGATCGCCAGCTTGAGCTAGCTGATACCCGGCGCGGGCTCCAGCACCTGCTCGATCGCCGTCGCGCGTAGTGGCTCGTCGGCTGCGTAGATCAGCACCCCCTGCAGCCACGGATCCTCGGTCGAGGTCTCAAATCGGGTCGGCATCTTGGTCATCATCGCCGAGATCGCGAGCTCCCGTTTGACGCCGATCACCCCGCCGCGGGGGCCCGTCATCCCAACGTCGGTGATGTAAGCGGTGCCGCCCGGCAAGATCCGTGCGTCTGCGGTCGGGACGTGGGTATGGGTGCCGACGACTGCGGTCACGCGTCCGTCGAGGTGCCACCCCATCCCGATCTTCTCGCTGGTCGCCTCGGCGTGCATGTCGACCAGCACGTGGTCGGCTGACTTGATCAGGTCGGCGACCGCCAGGTCGGCCTCGACGAATGCCGAGCGCCCGGCGTCCATGAACAGGTTGCCCGACAGCGACAGCACGCCGAGCCGAATGCCGTCGCGCGACACGACGCACGACCCATGCCCGGGCTGGCTGCGCAGGAAGTTCGCCGGCCGCAGGATCCGGGGCTCCGCGTCGAGGTACGCGTAGACGTCACGTTGGCGATAGGTGTGGTTGCCGAGCGTGATCACGTCGACGCCTCCGTCGAGCATCTGCTCGGCGAGTTTCGGGGTGATCCCGGTGCCGCCAGCGACGTTCTCGCCGTTGGCGACCACGAAGTCGGGCTCGTAGCGTTCGCGCAGCGACGGCAGCAGGGCCAGCAGCGTGCGCTTGCCAAGGCCACCGACGACGTCTCCGACGAACAGAATTTTCGCTGACTTGGCCATCTGTTCCAGTCTTGCGGCGCTCATACTTCCACGTAAATGCGTTTCAGGGTCCGACCGGGCACGTCGGCAAGTCAACCCGAGCAGCCGCCTGGGCCAGATCCGGACGCGGTGACCGACTCGGACGCGGCCCATGAGCCGCCTGAGCTCGAGCTGACGCCGGTCGCCCCACCAACGACGCCGGTCGTCGTCCCCCGCTGGGTGCAACTCGTGCTGCTCCCGCTTGCGATCCTCGGCCTCTGGGCGCTCGCCCGAGCGGCGGGCTCGGTCCTGCTGATCCTGATCGTCGCCTCGATTGTCGCCCTGATCCTGGCGCCGGTCGTACGGCTGTTTGAGCGCCGCGCCCCGCGCGGGCTGGCGATCGTCGCCGTCTACGTGACTGGGATCCTGGTCCTCGCAGGGATCGGCTTCCTGCTCGTCAATCCGATCTCAGACCAGGTCACCCGTTTCGAGCACAACGTCCCAAGCATCGTCGCCACCGCCAACCGCGACCTCGGCAACGTCCAGCGGTTCCTCAACAAGCACGGCATTCACGTGCAGATCCAGCAGCAGGGCCACACCGCGCTCGACACGCTGCAGCACGACATCCTCAAACGCTCAGGCGACATCGTCTCGTTCTCGCGCGATCTGCTGTCGTCGATCGTGACGGTCGGATTCGACCTGGTCCTGATCCTCGTCCTGTCGATCTACCTGCTGATCTACGGCCATCAGATCGGCGAGCTGGTGCGGTCGATCATGCCGCCCGGCGACGGCTCGCCCGAGGACGACTACCCGTTGATGGTCCAGCAGGCGGTCTCGGGTTACGTGCGCGGGCAGCTGCTGTTCAGCCTGATCATGGGCGCCAGCGCCACGGTCGCGCTGACGATCTTCGGGATCCTCGGGATCTTCCCGGCCGGTGAGCACTACGCGGTCTTCTTCGGCGCCTTCTACGGCCTGATGGAGTTCATCCCGTACATCGGGCCGATCATCGGGCCGGTGCCGGCCGTCGTCGTGGCGCTGTTTACGAGCCCGATCTCGGCGCTGTGGGTGGTCCTGCTGTTCGTCGCGCTGCAGCAGCTCGAGGGGCACGTGATCGCCCCGCAGGTGTTCAGGATCTCGCTGCGGATCAACCCGATCCTGATCATCCTCGCGCTGCTGATCGGCTTTCAGCTGTACGGCGTCGCCGGCGCGCTCGTCGCCCTGCCGGTGATCGCCGTGATCCGTCAGACGGTCGTCTACCTGCGGCGGCACCTGGTGTTCGAGCCGTGGGGCGTGCGCGGTGGGGTCGGCTTGGGCCTGCTCAGCACGGGCCCCGATAGATGTCCGGAATGCGGTGCGCGTCCCGGCTCCGAGGACTCGTTCTGCGGTGAGTGCGGCGCGTCGCTTGAGCCACGCGTGCGCAGCTCGAGCTGACCGTATTCAAGACCGCGGCAGCGGCTTCCAGACGAATGTCGCGGTCGCGCCCGGATCGAGCGTGTACTTGAAGTAGTAGCCGTCGTCACGGACCGCGAACGTGGTCGGCGCGGTAGCGCTGTTGTAAGCGACCAGCACCCGGCCGCCGTCGGGGTTCTCGAACGCGACGTCGTCCAGGCCGGGGGTCGCAAAGTTGTTGGCGACGTCGACGCCGGTCGGGATGTAGCGGTAGGTGACGAAGTTGTTGGAGTCGATCCGGACGGCCCCGGGCGCCAGGAACTTCGACACCTGTCCGAGCTGGTAGTAGTCGCGCGTGAACGTCACCCTGTGCGTCGTGTCGTTGATCGTCACGATTCCCGTGCAACCGGTGCAGCCGGAATTTGGGGGCTCCACCGGGCCGCCGTCCTGATCGAGCGCCAGGTTCCAGAGCGCGACCGCCGACGCCCAGTTGCGCATCGATGCGATCTCGAGCTCGGAGGTGCTGAACGGCAGCGTCCCCATCGCGCACTCGGAAACGATCTCGTCGAGCCTCGGATCCCGCTCGTGGAGCGCCGTCATCCACGTCGGCGAGCCGAAGTAGCAGTGCGATGCGATCCCCGACAGGTCCGGCGACGCCTGACTGCCGGCCAGCGCCCGTGCGAACCCCGTCGCGGGCGCCCACCAGCTGAAGTCGTAGCCGTAGATCTGCGTGCCCAGGTGGGCGGCGTCGAGCGCCGGCTTCAGGTCGGCGTTGACGAACGTCGCCTCGTCGGCCTCGCTCATGCTCATCCCCGGATAGCTCGTCTGTTGGCCGGGCTCGTTCTGCGGCGTGATCGCGTCGACGTGGACGCCGGCCGCGGCGTACGCGCGCAGGAACTTGACGACGTACTGCGCCATCACCCCGTAGTCGGCCGCTTTGAGCCAGCCGGGATCGTTGCCGGGATTGCCGAAAATCCCGTTGGTCTTCATCCACGCCGGCGCGCTCCACGGAGTCGCGAGCACGAACGCGTGGCGGTCGAGTCCCAGCGCCTGCCTGAGCGCCGGGATGATGTAGGCGGTGTCGTGGGCGATCGAGAAGTCGGCCAGCGTCGGGTCGGTGGCGCCGACCGGGAGGTCGTCGTAGGAGTACGGGACTCCGTTGGCGGTGAAGTCCGTGGCACCGATCGGGACCTTGATGAACCGCAGCGCGATTCCGCCGGCACCGAACAGCTTTCGCATCAGCCACGCGCGCGTGCCGCCGTTGAGCTCGTGGAACAGCAGCCACGCCGACGTGTCGGTCATCGCGCCGCCGACGCCCTTAATCGTCTGGTAGCGGAGTTTCTCGTTGACCGCGATCAGCGGGGTGTTCTTGGGGACCGCGGTCGAGGACTGCAGCGGAGTCTCAGCCGTGAGCGCCTGGCGCAGGCTGGCGCTCGTCACCACCACCTCGACCCTCGGGCCGTGCAGAATCGGCGGCTTGTGAGTGGCGGCGACTGCTGGCGTCACGAGGACGGCGCACGACGCCAGCACCACCGCCACCAGCTTCACACCCGCCCCCCACTGCGCGCTCACGCGGCTTGAGGCTACTCAGCGCTGGCCGGTCGTGCGCCGGAACATCACGAGGCAGATCGCGGTCACGATCAGCGCGATCACCGGCAGCGTGAACCCGATCACGCCGACGATCGCGAACACGAGGCCGACAGCCCCGATCGCGCCTGCGACCCCGCCTACCTGGACCAGCCGGTAGGCGCGCTGCTCGCGTGCGCGTCTGGGCGTGTAGCCACCGCGTCGGTCGAGGTTGCTCATTGCCGCCAAGCGTAGCGCCAAGTACGGTTGCAACGAGATGGCGGACGACGAAGCTCATTATCTGCTGCTGTACGAGTACGTCGAAGACATGGCGCAGCGGCGCGAGCCGCATCGCGCGGCGCACCTCGAGACGCTCGGTGAGGAGCGCGAGGCGGGCAACGTTCCGATCGCAGGCGCGTATGACCCGCCGAGCGGGGCGCTGATCGTATTCAAGGGCGTCGACCGTGACCACATCGAGTCCTACGTGGCGCGTGACCCGTACATGCAGGCGGGCCTGATCACGTCCTGGCGCATCGAGCGCTGGAACGCGCGCTAGCTGCAATACCCGAGGAGGTTGTCCCCGGTGATCACCACCTCAGACGTGCTCGTCGTCACCGGGTGCTGGGATATCGACGGGGAATATCAACGTCGATATCCCACACGCTCGAGCAAAGGCGCAGCGGGACGAGCTCGCTGATATCGCCGTGCCGGTCTGAGCAGCGGCGCGTCCCCACGCTCGACCGCACTGCGCCGCAGCTGGCGCGCGACCGTCTGCGGGACCGAGCTGTACCCGGCGCCAGTCGCGCGATGCAGTCGAGCGCGCGCAGGGTCGGCTCCTCGGTGGCGGGCGAGCAGTCGTCCGGACGGCGCTCGGCCTCGAGCTCCAGCAACTCGGCGGCGAGCTGTTCGAACTGCAGCCAGCCGAGCTTGTCGAACGCGTACTGCGCGCCACGGTCACAGTGTGGCTTGCCGTGCAGCATCGCGCCAGCCCAGCGCCGGTATCCTCGATCGGCGACCATGCCGTTCCCTCAGACCCGCCTCCGCAGGCTCCGAGCAAGCCACGCGCTACGCGGCCTGGTCCGCGAGACCAGCCTCACGCCGGCCGACCTCGTCTACCCGATGTTCGTCGCCCACGGCCTCGATCGCCGCGAGCCGATCGCCGCGATGCCCGGGATCGACCACCTCTCGATCGCGCACGCCGTCGAGGAGGCGGGCGAGGCGCTCGAGCTCGGGATCCCGGGCGTGCTCCTGTTCGGGCTGCCGGCTGCCAAGGACGAGGAGGGCTCGGGCGCTTGGGACGACGAGGGGATCGTGCAGCTGGCGACCCGCGCGATCAAGGACGCCCATCCTGAGCTGCTGGTGATCTGCGATCTTTGCCTGTGCGAGTACACGAGCCACGGCCACTGCGGGGTCGTCAGGCAGCCGGATGACTCGCGCGCCGCCGGATTCAGCGAGGCTGGACGCCGAGCCGGCGGCTGGCGCGAGGGTTCCGTGGACAACGACGTGACGCTCGAACTGCTTGGTCGAACGGCCGTCTCGCAGGCGCACGCAGGCGCTGACCTGATCGCGCCCAGCGACATGATGGACGGGCGCGTTGGCTTCATCCGCGCGGCGCTCGACGACGAGGGGCTGGTCGAGACCCCGATCATGGCCTATTCGGCGAAGTTCGCGTCGGCCTTCTACGGCCCGTTCCGCGAGGCGGCCGACTCGGCGCCCGCGTTCGGCGACCGGCGCGGCTACCAGATGGACCCCGCCAACGGCGACGAGGCGGTCCGCGAGGCGTTGCTCGACGTGGAGGAGGGCGCCGACATAGTGATGGTCAAGCCGGCACTCCCGTATCTGGATGTGGTTCGCCGGATCAAGGACGCGACCTCGTTGCCGGTAGCCGCCTACAACGTCAGCGGGGAGTACGCGATGGTCAAGGCCGCCGCCGCGGCCGGGTACATGGACGAGCGCAGCGCCGTGCTGGAGGCGCTGACCTCGATCCGCCGCGCCGGCGCCGACATTGTGATCACCTACCACGCCAAGGAGGCAGCGCGATGGCTTCGATGAGCACGCGACAGCCGGATGACCCGGGCGCGGCCCACAACAGCGAGCCCGGACGGCAAGCGAGCCGCAAGCACGGGCCTAAGCTACGCAGTCGCAAAGAGGGTGCCGCGGTCGCGCTCGATGACCTCGACAGGCGCCTGCTGAACCTGATGCAGGGCGCGTTCCCGATCGCGCCGCACCCGTATCAGCATGTCGCGACCGAGGCAGGGATCCCCGAGGACGAGGTGATGGCGCGCGTCCAGCGGCTGCTCGACGAGCGGATCATCCGCCAGGTCACACCGATCTTTGACACCCGGGCGCTCGGTTACTCGTCGATGCTGGTCGCCGCGAAGGTCGATCCCGACAACCCGTGGCGCGCGGCCAACATCATCAACCAGCATCCGGGGGTCTCACATAACTACCTGCGAAACCACGAGTTCAACATCTGGTTCACGATCGCGACCGAGCCCGACTCACCGCTCGGTCTCGACGGCACGCTCGAGGTGCTGGCCGAGCTTGCGGGCGCCGAGTCCGTCCGGCAGCTGCCGACGCTGAAGCTGTTCAAGATCCGGATGGACCTCGAGATGGAGGCAGGCACCGAGGCACTGGCTCGCGCCGCCGAAGCCGTCGCGCCGGCCGAGACCGAGCCGCAGCCCTACGACGAGTTCGACCGCGACGTGATCCGGGCGCTGCAGGGCGACATGGCGGTCGTCTCGGAGCCGTACGCGCCGGCTGCGTCGGCTCTCGGCTTGGCGCACGAGGAGTTGCTCGAGCACCTGCGTGGGATGCAGGAACGGCGCCTGCTGCGCCGCGTTGCGGCGATCCTATTCCACCGCCGGGCCGGCTTCAGCGCCAACGGAATGGGCGTCTGGAAGATCCCCGACGAGCGGATCATGGAACTGGGGATGCGGATGGCGTCGTTCCGCGGCATCTCGCACTGCTATCAGCGACCCACGTATGCCGACTGGCCGTACTCGGTGTTCACGATGGCGCACGGGCGCTCGAAGGAGGAGTGCGACGCGATCCTCGACTCGATCGCAGACGACACAGGTATCTCGGATCGCTCGACGCTCTACTCCTCGACCGAGTTCAAGAAGATCCGGTTGCTCTACTTCACTGACGACTACCGCGCTTGGGAACGCGAGCACGCCGGCGTGTGACTGACACGCCCCGGTCGGCAGAGCTTTACGAACGCGCGCGCCGGTTGCTGCCGGGGGGCGTCAACTCGCCGGTTCGCGCGATGGGATCGATCGGACGTCGTGAGCCGATCTTCATCGCGTCGGGCGAGGGCGCGACGATCACCGACGTCGACGGCAACGAGTACATCGATTGGGTGTCGTCGTGGGGGCCGTTGATCTTGGGGCACGCTGACCCGGAGATCGTGGCAGTGGTGTGCGAGGCCGCGGCCCGAGGAACCACGTTCGGCGCCCCGACGCCGGGTGAGGTCGAGCTCGCCGCGGCGGTCGCCGACCGGATCCCTTCGGTCGAGATGCTGCGGATGACGTCCTCGGGGACCGAGGCGACGATGAGCGCGCTGCGGCTGGCCCGGGCGGTCACCCGCCGCGAGAAGGTGCTCAAGTTCGCAGGGGCGTACCACGGCCATGTCGACGGGCTGCTCGCTGAGGCGGGCTCCGGCCTGATGACGCAGGGGATCCCCACCAGCCCGGGCGTCCCACCGGCGGTCACGTCGGCGACGATCACGATCCCGTGGAACTCGCCTAACTCACTGCCGGACCTCTGGGACGTGGCGGCCGTCCTGGTCGAGCCGGTGCCGGCAAACATGGGGGTCGTGCCACCGACGGCGGGGTTTCTCGAGATGTTGCGGCGAAACGTCGACGATCACCGCGCGCTGCTGATCTTCGACGAGGTGATTACCGGCTTCCGGGTGGCGCGCGGTGGGGCGCAGGACTACTACGGCGTGCTGCCGGACATCACGATCATGGGCAAGATCATCGGCGGCGGTCTGCCGGCGGCCGCGTACGGCGGCTCGCGCGAGCTGATGGAGCGGATCGCGCCGGCCGGCGACGTCTACCAGGCCGGCACGCTGTCGGGCAACCCGGTCGCGGTTGCCGCGGCGCTTGCCACCCTGCGCCGGCTCGACGAAGCGGCCTACGAGCAGCTCGCGGCCACCACGACCGCGCTCGCGGACGGCCTGCGCGACGCGGCCGCAGAGGTGGGGTGCCCGGTCCAGGTACAGAGCGTCCCCGGCCTGTTGACCGTCTTCTTCTCAGAGGGCCCGGTTTTCATCTACACCCACGCCGCCGAGTGTGACCGGGCCGCCTACGGGCGCTGGTGCCGGGCGCTGCTCGAGCGCGGCGTATATCCGCCCGCCTCGCAATTCGAAGCATGGTTTCC
>JBKQJQ010000414.1:0-16621 GCA_052147875.1 Solirubrobacteraceae bacterium
GGTTCACGGACCTGGGCGGAATCGAACGAGCCGACGGAGGAAGCGGGATCGCGACCAACGGGCTGGTGCACGATGCGGCGCTGGCACTGGTCGGAACCGAGCGCGCGGGCGGCTAGGCTGCGCACGAACGCGGGACCAACGAAAGGAGTCAGATGCGCAGCAGCGGTGCGGGGGTCCTTGCGGCGATCACTCTGCTGTTGGCTTGCGCCGGCGCCGCCCGCGCGGACGTGACGCTCGGCAGCACGGCACAGCCAAGCGGTTCCACTCCGGGGCAGTGCTTCACGAACGCGGACGACCCGTCCTACAACGACGTCGTGGTCCAGTTGATGAGCGGCACGAGCCCCACCTACACCGTGCCCGCGGGCGGTGAGACGATCAAGGAGTGGGGGACCGACACGACCGGCGATGCGCCTGCCACGCCACTGACGCTGGTGGTCCTGCGGCCGTCGTCTGGCGGCACCTACACGGTCGTCGGCGCCGACAGCGAGACGCTGCCGAACCGGCTGTTCAGCGACGAGGACGCGGTGTTTGAGATCCCGCACCCGATCGTGGCCAAGAGCGGCGACGAGCTCGCCCTCTACTCGAGCGCCTCGGGCGGCAAGGAGGCGCCGGTGTGCTACTGGGACGGCGGCTCGACGCCCGCCGCCGATGGTCTCGACGCGGTAACCGAGCCTGGTTCGCCGGCGGCCGGCCAGTCGCTCTCGGAGGACGTCGACACCGGCCAGACCGGTCCGAATTTCATGCTCGATCTGGCCGTCAACCAGAACCAGGATGCTGGCGTGACGACCACCGCGCCCGCCACCGCGGTCGCGCAGCGGGCGGCGGTGCTCAGCTCGACGGTCAGCAATGCCGGCCCGACGGTGGCGCCGATCACGTTCGTGGACAACGTCCCTGCCGGTCTGCGGCTCGACGCGGCGGTTGCCGGCCAGGGGACGTGTGCGATCAGGGGCCGCACCGCTACCTGCGCGATCAATCAGCTCGGCGCCGGCCAGTCGCTTGGTGTCGAGGTGGTCGTCACCCCGGTTGCGAGGGGCTTCTACGTCAACGATGTCAGCGTCAGCGCCGCGGCGCTCGATCCCAACGCTGCCAACGACCAGGCATCCGCGACGCTCGGCGTCACGTCGCTGGCGGTCGACGGGTGCGTCGTGCCGAGGCTCAGGCACGCGCCGGCCGCGGTCGCGAAGGCGGTTCTGAAGCACCTGGGCTGCCGGGTCGAGGTCATCCATCAGCAAAGCGGCGCGGTCCGCTCAGGCAATGTGATCAGGACCACGCCGGGCCCCGGGCGCTACAGGTTCGAAACGCGGATCGAGCTCGTGGTGTCGTCGGGCCAGCGCCGATAAATGCGCGGGCATACTCAAGCGCATGGACCGCCTGTTCTCAGAGCCCGAGCCTGATCAGGGCGAGGAGCTGCCGCCGGACGCGCCGCTCGCGACCCGGATGCGGCCGCGGACCCTCGACGAGCTCGTCGGTCAGCAGCGGCTGCTGGCGCCGGGCTCGGCGCTCCGGCGGGCGATCGAGGAGGGGCGGCCCCACTCGATGATCCTGCACGGGCCGCCGGGCAGCGGCAAGACGACGCTCGCGCGGGTCGTTGCGCGCTCGTCGCAAGCCGCGTTCGAGGAACAGAGCGCGGTCCAGGCCGGACGAGCCGAGGTACGGGCGGTGATCGAACGCGCGCGGGAGCGGCTCCGTGGCGGCGGACGTCCGACGGTCTTCTTCCTCGACGAGATCCATCGCTTCAACAAGGCGCAGCAGGACGCGCTGCTGCCGGCGGTCGAGGACGGCCTGATCACGCTGATCGGCGCGACGACTGAGAACCCGTATTTCGAGGTCAACTCGGCGCTGATCTCGCGCACGCGCCTGTACGAGCTCGACGCGCTGACCGCCGACGACGTTCGTGTGTTGCTCGACCGCGCGATCGAGCGCGACTACTGCGGGCCCGTGGAACCGGAGGCGCTCGAGTTTCTGGCTGAGCGCTCAGGCGGCGACGCTCGTACGGCGCTCAACGCACTCGAACTGGCATGCGAGGCGGCCGGCGATGGCCAGACGGTGACGCTCGCGCACGCCGAGGATGCGCTCCAGCGGCGGGCGCTGCTGTACGACCGGCAGGCCGATCAGCACTACGACACGATCTCGGCCTGGATCAAGGCGACCCGCGGCTCAGACCCGGACGCGTCGCTCTACTACCTGGCCGTGATGCTGGAGGGCGGCGAGGACCCGCGGTTCATCGTCCGCCGGATGGTGGTGCTGGCGTCCGAGGACATCGGCAATGCCGACCCGCAGGCGCTTGTGGTCGCGACGGCGGCCGCGGCCGCGGTCGAGCACGTCGGTCTGCCCGAGTGCCAGTTCGCCCTCGCGCAGGCGGCCATATATCTCTCTCTGGCGCCGAAGTCCGATGCCGCCAAGCGCGCCATGATCGCGGCCCGCGACCACATCGCCGCACACGGCGCGGCGTCGCCACCGCGCTACCTGCGTTCCTCGACGCGCAGCGACCGCGGATATGACAACCCGCACCGGCGTCCCGGCCACATCTCGCCGCAGGAGCTGATGCCCGATCCGGCGATCGGGGCCCGCTTCTATGACCCGGACGAGGCCGAGACCCTGCTGCGAGAGCGGCTGGCTGAGATCCGCTCGGAGCGAGGCTTGAAAACCGACCAGGCCTGACACGAGCAGGCCGGACTGGCCAACCAGCCAGTACGCTGAGCGGGTGACGTCGACGGCGACGGCGACACTCGAGTCGCTCAGCCCCGCAACCGGGGCCGTGATCGGCGCCGTGCCGGCGACCAGCCCGAGTGAGGTCCCGGCGGTCGTCGACGCCGTCGCTCAGGTGCAGCCGTTCTGGGCCCAGCTGCCGCTCCGCGATCGCGCCCGCTACCTCGAACGCGCGGCGCAGGTGCTGATCGACGAGTCCGACGAGATCCGCGACCTGATCGTGGCCGAGCAGGGCAAGCCCCGCAACGAGGCGTTCTCGATGGAGATCCTGCCGACGATCGACGCGCTGCACTGGATCGCGAACGAGGGCCAGCGGATCCTCGCCGACGAGAAGGTGCCAATGCCGCAGCTGTTCCTGAAGACCAAGCGGACCGCGTTCACTTATGAACCGCTCGGTGTGATCGGCGTAATCGCGCCGTGGAACTACCCGTGGAGCATCCCGTTCGGAGAGGTTGCGCTGGCGCTGATGGCCGGCAACGGCGTCGTCGTCAAGCCCGCCTCGCTGACGCCCCTGATCGGTGAGCGGATCCGGCACGTGTTCGAGCGCGCCGGGGTTCCCGATGGCCTCGTGCGCGTGATCCACGGCCCTGGGACCGGACCCGCGCTGGTCGAGTCGAGCGTCGCGAAGATCTTCTTCACCGGCGGTGTGAAGACCGGTCGTGGGGTCGGCGAGGCGTGCGCACGGAAGCTCAAGGGCTCCGTGCTCGAGCTCGGCGGCAAGGACCCGATGCTCGTGCTGCCGGACGCCAATCTCGATCACGCGATCGCCGGCGCGCTGTGGGGTGGGTTCGCGAATGCCGGGCAGACGTGCTCCGGAATCGAGCGCGTCTATGTGTTGGCTGAGGTCGCGGACCGGTTCATCGACGGCGTGGTTTCAGGAGCGCAGCAGCTGCGGGTCGGCGACCCGATGCAGTGGGACACAGAGATCGGGCCAATGATCTCGCGCGAGCAGTTCGAGTTCGTCCGGGAACTGGTCGACGATGCCGTCGCGAGTGGCGCGAGGCTGCGATGCGGCGGGCCGGTCGACGCGGTCGGCGGCCTGCCCGGCGACTTCTACGCGCCGGCGGTGCTGACCGGCGTCACGCACGAGATGCGGATCATGCGCGAGGAGATCTTCGGCCCGGTGCTTCCGATTATCGTCGTCGCCTCCGAGGACGAGGCGGTCGCGCTGGCCAACGACAGCGAGTTCGGCCTCGGCGCGTCGGTCTGGACGTCTGACCGCGGCAAGGGCGAGCGGATCGCGCGCGAGCTCGAATCCGGCATGGTGTGGATCAACGACCACATGTTCAGCCACGGCGCCTGCCAGTGCTCGTGGGGCGGCGTCAAGGAGTCCGGCCTCGGTCGCACGCACTCGAAGTTCGGCCTCTACGAGTGCGTCAACATAAAGCTCCGCGTGTGGGAGGGTTCGACGCTGCGCAACCCGTGGTGGCACCCATACGACGAAACGCTCGGACAGGCGCTGAAGCAGACGGCCGCGATCCTCTACGGCCGACCATCGATTCGTGCCGCGGCGCTGCGCGACGGCGCAGCCCCGCTGTTGAAGCTGGGTGGGCGGCTGGCGCGCGACGCGATGCGGCGCTGAGGGGGGCACCGCGCCCTGCCGGCGCGCCGGGGATCGTGCGGCTTAGGGACAGAGGCCCTGTGACCTGCGCCCGCAGGTCACGTAGCCGCCCTGGCCGGCGAGGGAATCGTCGGACACGGGCTACGCTTACAGGCGATGCCAGCCCAGGCCTACGCCGGCAAGGAATGCGTCTGCCAGCTCCGCAAGGGGATCTGTGATCAGTCGTGCGTCCGGGGGATGCTCGAGACGCCGTTCTACATCGCCTGCCTGCGGCTCGAAGGCCGGCGTTGTCTGGTCGTCGGCGGCGGCGAGGTCGGCCTCGACAAGGTCGAGGGCTTGCTGGCGTGCGGCGCCAGCATCACGCTTGTCGCGCCCGAGGCCGAGCCGGCGCTGGTCGAGCTGGCGCTCGAGGGCTCGATCACGTGGGAGCGGCGAGCGTTCGCAGACGCAGACCTCGACGGCTGCCTGATCGCGATCGCGGCGACCGACGACACTGACGTCAACATCAGCGTGTTCGATGGCGCCGAGCGCCGGGCGATGCTCGTCAACGTCGTCGACGTGCCGCCGCTGTGCAACTTCATCCTGCCCGCGATCGTCCGCACCGGCCCGCTGGCGGTGGCGATCTCGACCGCGGGCGCCTCACCGGCGCTGGCCAAGCGGATGAAGCGCGAGATCGCCGAGCTGTTCGGCGAGCCGTACGCGCAGCTGGCCGTGATGCTCAACGACGCCCGTGGCTGGGCCAAGGCGACGCTGCCGACCTACCAGGACCGCAAGCAGTTCTTCGAGTCGATCGTCAACGGCGATCCGGACCCGATCGAGCTGCTGCGGGCCGGGGACGCGACCGCGGTCCGCGAGCTGATCGAGAGCGCCCAGCTCGCCGCACGATGAGCGAGCTGACCCATCTCGACGCGTCCGGGCGCGCGCGGATGGTCGACGTCGGCGACAAGCCATCGACGCAGCGCTCCGCCGCCGCCCGAGCGACGGTCAGGGTCAGCCCCGAAACCGCTCGCAAGGTGCTCGACGGCGACGCGCCGAAGGGCGATGTGCTCGGGGTGGCGCGGATCGCCGGCATCCAGGCCGCCAAGCGCACCGCGGAGCTGATCCCGCTGTGCCACCCGCTGGCGCTTTCGTTCGTCGGCGTCGAAGGGTCGATCGACCCCGACGGCGGCGTGATCGAACTGATCGCCGAAGCCCGGACCACGGGGCCGACCGGAGTCGAGATGGAGGCGCTCACGGCGGCCTCGGTCGCGGCGCTGACCGTCTACGACATGGTCAAGGGTATCGACCGCAGGGCGGAGATCGCGTCGGTCGCGCTGCTCAGCAAGTCGGGCGGCCGCTCGGGCGACTGGTCGCGCGACTGATCTGAGTCAGCCACTGACGACGTCGAATTCGGCGAATGCAACAGTGGACCCGAGCGGTCGCTGCGGTCGGGCGGGGTCGGCGAGCACGCTCTTGTGCAGCCGGTAACGGCCCGGGGCCAGCCCTCCGGGGATCGCCGCCGTCAAGCTGCGCCGGTCCCCCGGATCGAGGCCGTAACCGATTGCCCTGACCAGCAAGCGGATCTCTACCGGCACCCACTCCTCGTCCACGCGCCGCTCGAGCCCGTAGTCCTCTCCGATCAGGATCGGGACGCCGCTCGTGTTGACGGTCGTATACGGGATCCGCTCGGCGGGCGCCAAGAACGGACCCTCCAGATCCAGCCGGGCGCTGAGCTCGGACATCGCGGGACAAGCGTACTGACGGACTTCTGACCCTATGCTGGTGCCGCCATGAGGACCGCGATCCTGACGATTTCGACGTCTGTCGCCGCCGGCGAGACCGACGACCGGTCCGGCGCCGCGCTCGCCGAGCACGCGCAGGCAGCCGGCGCCGAGATCGTCGCGCGCGATGTCGTCGCCGACGATCGGACCGCGATCGAGGACTGGCTGCGCGCGCAAACGGCAAGCGGCGCTTCGCTGATCTTCACCACCGGTGGTACCGGCTTCACCGACGACGACGTGACCCCCGAGGCGACGCTCGCGGTGATCGATCGCCAGGCGCCGGGGTTCGCCGAGGCGATGCGAGCCGAGGCGCTGAGGCACACGCCGATGGGGATCCTCACCCGCGGCGTGTCGGGGATCGCGGGGCGGACGCTGATCATCAACTTCCCGGGCAACCCGAAGGCGATCGGGGAGCTCTTCCCGGTGATCGCGCCGACGCTCGAGCATGTCGTCGCGACGCTGAACCGCGAGCGTGGAAGCCGAACGCCCGGCCATTGAGCTGCGCGACCTCGTTCGCCACTTCGGCGAGCGGACCGCGCTGCACAAGGTCTCCGTGCAGGTCCCGCTGGGCGCGACGCTCGCCGTCCTGGGCCGCAACGGCGCCGGTAAGTCGACCCTGCTGCGGATTCTGGCGACCCTGCTCCGTCCCCACGCCGGCGACGTGCTGGTGTTCGGCGAGCCGCTGCCGCGGCGGGGGTTCGCGGTCCGCGCGAAGCTCGGGTTGCTCGCGCACGAGCCGCTGCTGTACCGGGAGCTGACCGGACGCGAGAACCTCGACTACCACGCGCGCCTGCACGGCGTTGAGTCCGAGCGGGTCGAAGAGGTCTTGGAAGCGGTCTCGATGGAGCGCCGCGCCGACGATCCCGTGCGGCTGCTGTCACGCGGGATGGTGCAACGGCTCGCGATCTGCCGCGCGGTCCTGCACCGCCCCGAGTTGTTGCTGCTGGACGAGCCACGCGCCAACCTCGACCCGGCCGCGAGCGAGCTCGTCGAGCCGCTGATCGGACGCGCGTCGGGGTGTACGCGCGTGCTGACCAGCCATGACCCGCGCGCGGCGCTGGCCGAAGCCGACATCGTGCTCGCGCTCAAGG
The DNA here is from genome assembly GCA_052147875.1 of Solirubrobacteraceae bacterium. Classification (GTDB taxonomy): domain Bacteria; phylum Actinomycetota; class Thermoleophilia; order Solirubrobacterales; family Solirubrobacteraceae; genus Palsa-465. The sequence continues at coordinate 7,122 of JBKQJQ010000414.1, forward strand.
ATGGCCGGGCGACGTTCGTCGGCAGGCCGACCGAGCTGGGGGAGGCCCAGCTGAAGGAGCTTTACGCATGAAGACCGCGCTGGTCGTGCTGCGCAAGGATCTGCGGCTCGAGCTGCGGACGCTCGAGACGGTGCCGGCGATGGTGCTGCTGTCGTTGGTGACGTTCGTGATCTTCCACTTCGGGCTGAACCGCAACACGATTGCGGGGCAGCTCGCGGCCGGAGTGCTGACCGCGACGCTGCTGTTCGCCGCGATGCTCGGCGTCAACCGGCTGTTCGTCGCCGAGCGCGAGCAGGGTGGCTTCGATGCGTTCCTGCTGGCGCCCGTGGACCGGACGTCGATGCTGGTCGCCAAAGCGGCGGCGCTGTTCATCTACCTGGTCGTGCTGGAGGTGGTGGCGGTCCCGGCGTTCGCGCTGCTGCTGCTCGGTCCGTCGCTGGGCCCGGCTGTTTTGGGATTGAGTGTGATTCTCATTCTTACGAACTTGGGGCTGGCGGTGATCGGGACGCTCGTGTCGGCGATCGCGGTCCACACGCGGGCGCGAGACCTGATCGGCCCTGTGATCGCACTGCCGATGTTGATCCCGGCGCTGATCGCGACCGCGCGAGCAGCCGGACCGGTGCTGGCGGTCCACAGCTCGGGCTCACCACCTGGCAAGTGGTTGGCGATCCTGGCTCTTTATGATTCGGTGTTCGCCCTCGTCGCCTACGGGGTATTTGACTTCCTTCTCGAGGACTAGTGCACGTGCCCTCCACGACCTACGGGAAGGGGCTTCGCGGCCTCTCGCTCGCCACCGCCCTGACGATCACCGTCGCCCTGGTGCTCGTGTTCTTCTACGCGCCGCTTGACGCCAGCCAGGGTTTCGTGCAGAAGATCTTCTACGTTCACGTGCCGCTGGCGATCATCTCGCTGCTGGGATTCGTCTTCGGCGGGTTGCTGGCGATCGGGTACCTGCGCACCGGCGACCGCAGCTGGGACATGCGCTCCTACGTGGCGATCCACCTGGCGCTGATCTTCGGCATCGCCGGCCTGATCTCGGGCTCGATCTGGGCCAAGGCTTCATGGGGCCACTGGTGGGTGTGGAACGAGCCGACACTGGTCTCGTTCCTGATCGTGCTGCTGCTGTTCGCGACTTACCAACCGCTGCGCTTCTCGATCGAGGACCCCGAGCGCCAGGCCCGCTACGCGAGCGTGTTCGCGATCGTCGCCGGCACGTTCGTGCCGCTCAACTATCTCGCCGTGCAGCTCGCGACCTCGTACGTCCACCCACGAGTGCTGACGCTGACGAGCGCCAATCTGCCGGCCTCGATGGGGCTGACGCTCGCCGTCTCCCTGCTCGGCTTCGCGCTGCTGTACGTGACAATGTGGAAGTACGAGATGGCGGCCAAGAATGCACGAATGCAGGTGCGGCGTCTGCGGCGGACGCTGCTTGGCGACGACCTCGTCCGACCCGCCGGCCGCAGCGCCGCCCCGTCGTCGTGAGTGCGCTGTTCGCAATCGCGCCTGCGATCCCACTCGGCAAGGCGGGCAAGTTTGTCGCCGGGGCCTACATCGTCGTGATGGCGGTGTTCCTGATCTATTTCGCGATCATGGCGATCCGCGCCCAGCGTCTCGAGCAGGAGCTCGACCAGCTCCGCCGCGACGTCGAGGCGGCGCGTGCGGGCCAGCCGGACGACGCTCGCGAGCATGAGGCGGTCCGTTGAGCGAGCTGCTGGCGATCGGCGTCTCGCACAAGACTGCCCCGGTTGAGGTGCGCGAGCGGCTGGCGCTGCCCGAGGCCCGGGCGGCCGAGTTCACGCGCGATTTGCGGGGCGCCGCTGAGGTACACGAAGCGGTCGCGGTCTCGACCTGCAACCGGACCGAGCTGTACCTGGTCGTCGGCGACCCGGTAGAAGCCGAGAGCACGGTGCTGGCGATGCTCGCGCGCCAGGCGGGGATCCGGCCGACGGGGCTCGCGACCGCGATCTACTCGCATCACAACTGCGATGCGGCGCGGCATCTGTACCGGGTCGTCGCCGGGCTCGAGTCGATGATCGTCGGCGAGGCCGAGATCCAAGGCCAGGTCAAGCGCGCCTACGAGGCGGCGCTCGCGCTCGACACCGCCGGCCCGCTGACCAACCGTCTGTTCACGGCGGCGCTTGCGACCGGCAAGCGGGTTCGGACCGAGACCGCGATCGGCGAACGTCAGCTGAGCCTGCCGGCGGTCGCGGTCGCGCTCGCGCGTGAGCAGCTCGGCGAGCTCGCCGGGCGCGAGGTAGTGATCATCGGCACCGGGGAGACAAGTGAGCTGACCGCCCGGGCGCTCGCCGACAGCGGCACCACCACGGTGTTCGTCGCCAACCGCCGGCGCGACCGCGCGATCAGCCTCGCGCGCCGCTACGGCGGTACGACGCTGCGCTTCGACGATCTCCCGGAGGCGCTGTTGAAGGCCGACATCGTCGTCGCCGCGACTGCGTCGCCGCACCTGTTGCTCGAGGTCCGCGAGGTGGCCGACGTGATGCGCCAGCGCGCCGGCCGGCCGATGCTGCTGATCGATCTCGCGGTCCCGCGCGACATCGACAGCGCCTGCGCCGGGCTCGACGGAATCTCGCTCGCCGACATCGACGACCTGCAGGCGGTGGCCGACCGCAACCGCAGGGTCCGGCAGGCCGAGGCTCGCAAGGCTGAAGGGATCATCGAGCAGGAGATCCAGCAGTTCGCGGCCTGGTTGGGCGCGCTCGAGGTGCTGCCAACGGTTGCCGCCCTGCGTGCCCACGCGAGTCGGATCGCCGAGCAGGTGCTGCGCGACAACGCCGGCAAGTGGGAGACCGCGTCGCCGCGTGACCTCGAGCGGGTGGACGCGCTCGCGCGGGCGCTGGTCAACCGGCTGTTGCACCAACCGACGGCCCAGATGAAGGAGATGCGCGACGACCGCGTCCACGCGCGGATGGCGCTCATGCGCGAGCTGTTCGGCCTCAATGTTTCCGACGAGGCGCTGATCGAGGAGCCCGCGCCGGAGCTGGCCGAGGTCCACGAGCTGACGCCCCGCAGCCAGCGGCACTCCTGATGCGAATCGGGACGCGCGGCAGCGCGCTTGCGCTCGCGCAGGCGCGGGCGGTCGCGGTCCTGCTCGACGACGGGGCCGAGATCGTCGAGATCACGACCAGCGGTGACCGCGGCGCCGCCGTCAACGACAAGTCCAGGTGGGTGTCCGAGCTCGAACGGGCGCTGCTCGAAGGGCGGATCGATCTCGCCGTGCACTCCGCCAAGGACGTCCCGGCGGAGCTTTCCGACGGCCTCGAGCTTGTGGCTGTGCCGACGCGCGCCGACGCCCGCGACGCGATCTGCGGCGCCGGCTCACTCGCCGAGCTGGCCCCTGGGTCCACCGTCGGCACCAGCAGCCTGCGGCGGATGGCGCAGATCAACGCCTTGCGAGACGACCTCGAGATCGTGGAACTACGCGGCAATGTCGACACCCGGCTGCGCAAGCTCGCCGACGGCGAGGTCGACGCGATCGTGCTGGCGCTCGCAGGCCTACAGCGCCTCGGCCGCGAGCACGAAGCCGGCGGCGTCATGACCGAGCTGGTCCCGGCGGCTGGCCAGGGCGCCCTAGCCGTGGAGGCTCGGGCGGGGGAGGTCGACGGTGCGCAGCTCTCGGACGCGACGTCGATGGCGTGCGTGACGGCAGAGCGCGCGCTGGTCAGCGCGCTCGGGGCGTCGTGCAACACGCCGGTCGGCGCCCACGCGACGAGCCTGCCCCGCGGTCACGTTGAGCTGACCGGCTGGGCGGGCCTGCCCGACGGGTCAGCGTGGCTGCGCGACCGCCTCCAGGCACCGGCGAACGAGGCCGGATCGCTGTGCGCCGAGCGGATGCTCGCCGCGGGGGCGGGGGAGATACTGCGAGATGCGGCGGCCGTCCGGTGACCGTCTACCTGGTCGGCGCTGGGCCGGGGGATCCCGGGCTGATGACCGCGCGCGCACTCGAGCTGATCGCGTCCGCCGACGTGATCGTCTACGACCGGCTGATCCCGGCGGGGGCGCTGGCCGGCGCGCGAGCGGACGCGGAGCTGATCTATGCCGGCAAGGAGGGCGGCGGGCCGTCGGTGTCGCAGGAGGAGATCCAGCAACTGCTGCTCGAGCACGGCGCGGCCGGGCGCGAGGTCGTGCGACTCAAGGGCGGCGATCCGTTCGTGTTCGGTCGTGGCGGCGAGGAGGCTGAGGCGTTGCGCGAAGCGGGGATCGCGTTCGAGGTCGTGCCCGGGGTGACGGCTGGGGTCGCCGCGCCGGCCTACGCCGGCATTCCGGTGACACACCGCGACGCGGCGAGCGCGGTCGCGTTCATCACCGGCCACGAGGATCCCGCCAAGCCCGAGTCGGCGCTCGACTGGGACGCGTTGGCCTCGTTCCCAGGGACGCTCGTCGTTTACATGGGAGTACGCCAGCTCGAGGCGATCACGCAGCACCTGCGGGCGGCGGGCCGGCCGGCGACCGAGCCCGCGGCCGTGATCGAGCGAGGCACGCTGGCCGACCAGCGCGTGGTCACCGGCACGCTCGAGACGATCCCCGCAGTCGCCGAGCAGCACGGAATCCGGGCACCGGCGGTCTCGCTGTTCGGCCCCGTCGCGGCGCTGTCGCAGAAGCTCGCCTGGCTGCAACAGCGACCGCTGGCCGGCACGAGGATCGCGGTCACCCGCGCGCGAGCCCAGGCCAGTGGCTTGGCGTCGCGCCTGCGCGGGCTGGGCGCCGCGGTGCTCGAAGCCCCGGCGATCAGGATCGTGCCGGTCGACGGCCCGCCACCGGAGCTCGAGCGCTACGACCTCGTCTGCCTGACGAGCCCGAACGGTGTCCGGCTGTTGTTCGAGCGGCTGGCGGCGGTGGGCCGCGACGCGCGTGCGCTGGCGGGCGCCACGATCGCCGCGATCGGACCCGGGACGGCGGCTGCGCTCCGCGAGCACGGCGTGATCGCGGACGTGGTGCCGGAGCGGTTCGTCGCCGAAGGCCTGGTCGAGGCATTGGCCAACACCTCGGTCAAGCGGGCGCTGGTCGCGCGCGCCGCGCAGGCGCGCGACGTGCTCCCCGCGGCGCTGCGCGAGCGCGGCGCCGAGGTCGACGTGGTGGCGCTGTATGAGACGGTCGCCGAGCCGCTGAGCGGCGACGACTTGCAGGCGATCGAGCACGCCGACTACGTCACGTTCACGTCCTCGTCGACGGTCTCGTTCTTCTTCGATGCCGCCGGCGATCGGCTCGGCGACGGCACGCGGCTGGTCAGCATTGGCCCGGTTACCAGCGACGCGCTGCGCGGGCGCGGACGCGAGCCCGACGTCGAGGCCGGCCGCCACGACATCGACGGGCTGGTGGAGGCGCTGGTCGCCGACGCGGCCTCACGCAAACGCCAGGAAGACTGAGCCCAGTCGCCAGACGTAGTAGGTGCTCATCGCGTCCAGCGCGACCGCCGGCGAGCTGAGCAGGCGCTCGACCCGGGGCCGGTCGAGAACCGTCCAGGCCGTGTGTTGCGGCTGCGACAGCGCAGCATCTCTGACCGCTGCGATCGTGTCGTCGAAGGGATCCGGCGCGTCGTCAGCAAGCACCCGCCGGGCGGCGACACGCCGACGCAGCTCGCCGCGGCCCTTGCGGGCCAGTACCCGCGCGCGGTCGGCCCGCTGCGCCACGCGGCCGCGCCGAGCCGGCCATGATGAGCCGTCCTGGAACGGCTGATCGACGAGCTCGGGAGCGAGCTCCCGCAGCACCTCACCGTGGAAGCGCTCGAGTACGCGCTCCTGCGCCGACGGACCGAGCAGGTGCGGAAGCATCCCCAGCGACCACAGTGGCGACGTCGCGTCGCGGATCAGCTCGACGACCCCGTGGGTCGGCGCCGCCCAGCACATCGTGCGCTCAAGCAGGTAGAAGACGTCGGGGACGTCGGCCGGTTCCGCGCCGGCGTCGAGCGCCTGCTGGCACAGCTCGCCGATTTGCGTCCGCACGGCGCTGCCGGCTTCGGCCGAGATGATCTCGGTCCGGCCGGGGCGGCGGCCGACGAACTTCGCGTACAGGCGATCGACGGTGCGGCTGTCGCCGAGGCCCCAGTAGGCGCGACCGATCTCGCCGCCCTGCCCGGTGTGCCAGAGCGGGAAGCTGCCGCCGCGCGGGCCGAGCGGGAAGCCGGGAGCGTCGGCGAGCGTCGCGGTGCCGCCCGACGCCAGTGCGGTCACCTGGGCGGCACGCTCGAGGTGGCTGTCACGGTTCCCATACGGGTCCGCGTCGAGCAGTTCGTGGCGCAGCCCGGACAGCTCGCACAGGTGCCGCGCCACCTCGACGTCAGGCTCGCCGGGCGCTCCGCCGGTGATCGCCGCGAACCGGAAGCCGGCCCGCAGGGCGGCCGCCAGGACGAGGCGGGAATCGCGGCCGCCGGTGACCGGCACCACGTCGGGCCGCCCCGGCCAGCGGGCGAGTGCGCCGGTAACCGCGGTCAGATCCTCCGCGGACCGCGTGGCGTCGAAGCCCGCGCCCAGAAACCGTGTCAGCCGCTCGAGTGACAGCAGCTCTTGGCGCTGCTCAGCGCCGTCGGGGCCGAGCTTCAGCACCAGGCCACGGTCCAGGCGCCGGACGGCCTTGTACAGCGGGTGCCCGCCGAACGACCAGCCGCCGCCGAGCACGCTCGCGAGCGCCAGCTCGTCGAGGGCCCGATCCTCGACCAGCCGGCGCAGCGCATCGGCGCTGTTGCCAAACCAGCGCACGCCGTCGGCGGTGGCGGCGAACACGGGGTAGGCGCCCATCGCGTCAGTGAACAGCTCGAGCTGCGAGCCCTCGGCGCGGAGCGCCGTGCAGCGGCCGTCGAGCTCGGGCGCCCAGCTATCGATCGGGCGCAGATAGAACGAGGGGTGTAGCGGCGATTCGCCCTCCGGCGGCCCGCTCTCGGGCCAGCGGACGGGACGCCCGGCGAACAGAGCCGCCCGCTCAGGCTCGAAGGCCGTGTAGGTGACGGTGCCCCCGTCGCGCACGGTATTCGAGCAGGCGGCGATCGCCACCCGCCCGGTGGGCGAGCGCCACGTCTCGATCCGATCGTCGCTGAAGAACCCCAGCTCGGCGATCAGCGCGGCGAGTGCCCGGCGCGCTTTGTCCACGTCGACCGGGGCGGCCCCGTGGCCGGCGATGAACAGGTTCACGCAGGAGCACAGTACGCGAGGGCGCCCGCCGCTGTCCGGTTGCTCGATGCGCTCGCTCGCCACGACGCTGCGAGACTTGTCGGCCGTGGCGAGCGCGCCGGTGATCACGTTCCTGTCGGACTACGGCCTGCGCGATGACTTCGTTGGCATCTGCCACGGCGTGATCGCGTCGATCTGCCCGCAGGCGCGCGTGATCGACCTGACGCACGGCGTCCGTCGCCACGACGTAAGGCAGGGGGCGGTGATCCTGTCCGAGGCGCTCCCATACATGCCGACCGGGGTGGTGCTGGCGGTCGTCGACCCAGGTGTCGGCGCCCAGCGCCGCGCGGTAGCCGTGCGGGTCGCCGATCAGCGGTTGCTGGTCGGTCCCGACAACGGGCTGCTGTCGCTTGCCGCCGCGGCCGGCGGTGGGATCGTCGAGGCGGTCGACATCGCCCGCTCGCCGGTCAGGCGCCACCCTGTATCGCTGACCTTCCATGGCCGTGACATCTTCGCCCCGGTCGCCGCGACGCTTGCGTGCGGTGAGCTGCTCACGGCGCTTGGCGAGCCGCTCGATCCGGCGGAGCTCGAGACGCTGGAGCTCGCCGCGGCGGTCCACGAGGACGGCGCGCTCGTGGTCCACGTGCGCTACATCGACGGCTTCGGCAACGTTGCGCTGAACGCGGGCCATGAGGAGGTGACCGGATTGGGGCTGACGTTCGGTCGGCCGGTCGAGCTGGAGCTCGCGTCGGGCGCACGCCATGCTGTCCAATTCGTGCGCACGTTCGCCGACGTGACCGCCGGCGAGCTGATGCTATACGAGGACGCCCAGCGGCGGCTCGCGGTCGCGGTCAGCCACGGCGACGCTTCGGCACAGCTCGGGCTCGCCGTCGATGACCAGCTTCGGATCCGGCCGTGAGCGAAGCTCTGGGGTCGCCCCGGCTCCATCTGCGACGTACCGACTCGACCAACACCCGCGCCCGTGAGCTCGCCGCCGCGGGAGCCCCGCATGGGACGCTGGTCACGGCCGCCGAGCAGACCGCCGGGCGGGGCCGTCAGGGGCGGGTCTGGACGGCGCCCGCCGGGAAGGCTCTGCTGTGCTCCGTGATCGTGCGCGAGCCGCCGCGTCTGCTGCCGCTTGCCGCCGGGGTCGCGGTCGCAGACGTCGTCGGGCGAGGCGCGCTCGTCAAATGGCCAAACGACATCCTGGTCGACGGACGCAAGGTCGCCGGGATCCTGGTCGAGGGTCGCCCGCGGGAACGCTGGGCGGTGGTGGGCGTGGGGCTCAACGTCGCGCTCACCGAGCATGACTTCCCTCCCGACCTGCGCGATCGCGCGACCGGCATGGGACTCGGTCCAGATGCGATCGAGCCCACTCTGACGCGCCTGCTGCGCGAGCTCGGACGGTGGTTCTCGGCGCCCGAGCCGGAGGTGCTGGAGGCCGTCCGTTCGCGCGACGCGCTGATCGGCCAGCCGGTCAGATGGGCCGACGGCGAGGGGCGAGGAGCCGGGATCGACGACGATGGACGACTGCTGGTCCGCGACGGAGAGCGCCAGCTCGCCCTCGACGCAGGCGAGGTTCACATTGGCGCTCAGAAGGAGCGGTAGTGACCGTTGCCGATCGTGAACCCGTGACCGCCGGAGTTGCTGCAGGTAACGGTCTTGGCGGCGACCTTGCACTTGACGCCGCGCCGCATCCAGACGGCGCCACTGGCCAGCGTCGCCGTCTTGGTGCCCGCGAATGAGTCCTGGCTGAGCAGCACGAGCTGCGGGCGTCCGGTCCGCGCGAGCGCGACGTTCGGATCGCCGACGTTGGCGCTCGAATGGGGCGGGCGCGGGATCCCGCGGGCGCTGCACAGCACGGCGGTGCGACTCAGTGCGGAGGCCTCGATCCCGCAGACGAAGGTCGCGCGCTTGTTCTGAAACAGATCGGCGTGCGAAGTCGCCGCGGCCGCGGCCGCGGGCAGCAGGGCGCCGGTCAGGATCAGCGGGGCGGCGAGGCGGCGGAGTGCGGCCGTCGTCACGCGGCCTCCTCGGTGTCGTCCTGGGGCGCGTCGAGCTCGAGGTCTTCGACGTTGTCGTCGTCCTCATCGCCGTCGTCGGCGTCGTCGTCGGTGTCGTCCTGATCGCCGTCGTCGGGGTCGTCGTCGGTGTCGTCGTTCGTGTCGCGGTTGTCCTGGTCGGACTCTTCGACCTGCTGATCGTCCGTCTCCGACGCCTCGGTTGTCGCCAGTGCCTCGTCGGCCTCGCGCCCGCTGTTCGCCGCACCCGTCTTGCGACGGCGCCGCTTGGAACTGCGGCGGCCCTTCGGGAAGTTGCGCAGCAGCTCGCGCGCCAGCGCCGCGGGCTTGCGCGCCATCCGCGTGCGTGCCCCGCGTA